>NZ_JBEXLP010000227.1:0-1015 GCF_040610035.1 Streptomyces sp. NPDC004542 | reverse complement strand
GCCCCAACGCCACCGCCAGATTCACCAGACCACCATGCGTGGCCTGCACACCCTTCGGCCGCCCCGTCGAACCCGACGTATAAATCACATACGCCAACTGCTGTTGCGTCAGCGTGATGTCAGGTGCTGTCGCCGGCCCGGCAGCTAGCTCGGCGAGCACCGCGGGATCGTCCAGCGCCACGGTCCGCGACGAGCTCAGTCCTTCACACGTTCCCCCTGCGCCCACCAGAAGGTCCACTCCGGCGTCAGCAAGCATGAACGTGAGCCGCTCGGCCGGGTACTCCGGATCCAGCGGCAGATAGGCTACTCCCGCCTTCCAGACGCCGAGGATGGCGGTCACCATGTCCACCCCGCGTGGCAGGCACAGCCCCACCACATGACCGGTGTCCACGCCCGCGCCGACCAGCAGGTGGGCCAGCCGGTTCGCCCGCTCGTCCAGGTCCGCGTACGACACTTCGATGCCGTCGCACACCACCGCCACCGCCGTGGGATCGGCAGCCGCACGCTCCGCGATCAGCCCCGGGACCAGCGCTTCCGGCAGCGCGGCAGCCGTGTCGTTCCACTCTTCGACAACCCGTCGGCGTTCGACCGCGTCCAAGACACCGATCGCGCCCAGCCCGGCTTCCGGCGTGCTCCGCAGCGCGACGGCCAGATTCTGCAGGGCGGTGCCCAGCAGGACGCACAGCTGCTCCGGGTCCGCAGGGGTCACCGCATCGACGGTCAGGCCGAAGCCGGTCCCGTAATCGTCCACGGTGACGGCCACTGGGTAGTTGGTCGCGTCCTGGATGTGCATCGTGCTGATGCCTTCGAACGCGGATTCTCTTCCCTGATCTGCTCGGGTCCCGGGGTGCATGCTGTGCCGGTAGTTGAAGATCGAGGTGAACAGCGGGCTGCCGTGGCGCACTCCGCTGGCCTGCTGTGCCAGGGCCAGCGGGGCGTGCTCGTGCACCAGGAGCTCCGCCAGCTGATGCCGCAGGTCCGACAACGCCTCGCCCACGCCGGACGATCCCACCCG
>NZ_JBEXLP010000226.1:0-1034 GCF_040610035.1 Streptomyces sp. NPDC004542 | reverse complement strand
ACCAGCCCGTCGTCCACGGCGCTCGTCCCACTCACAGCGGCCTCCCCGGCCTCGATGTGACTCATCACGTCAGTCATCAACTGTCGCTTCCAGCTTGGGAGTTACACCGCTCACCGTACAGACCCCGGCCTGGACTCTCGCCGGCCCCGTCACCCACCTGACCGTCCTGCGCGCCCACCTACTCCACCAGCGTTGCCTTGCCGAGCTGATCGCGCTGCGCTCCCGCACCGGGGTACGCCTCACTCTCGTCTGCCACCAGCGGACGCTCCCACGGACACTGGAGCGCATCCTGGCCCGCACGCAGCACGCCGTGGCCGACGCCGAAGCGGTGTTCTCCCAGCAGGAATCTCCAGACGACGAGCCCACGGCCAACGTGCTGCGGCGGCGGTGGATCAGCCTGTCGGCCCTGACCACACTGATGTCCTGGGAGGACAGCCCGGCGTGCGTGTGTGCCGCCCCCCCCTGGCGAGCGAGCGCGGCTTCGTGGCTCCCGCGATACCTGCGCTGACCGAGCAGGAGGTCGCCCGGCGCCTTCATGCGGGCACCGCCCATCCTCATCTCGCGGCCGAGCTCGCCACCGCGTGCTTCACGGCCGCCTCGAAAAGCCAGCTCGCCACTGCCCGGATACGGGATGCCGCCCTGGACGGCAGCACGGTGACGCTTCACGACCGCCACAACGTCCGCCAGGGCTGCATGACCCACCCCGTGCCCGCATGGGCACGCCCCCTCCTCCGTGCTGCGGCATTCACCCATCTCCTGGCCACCGGCACCAGCAGCGGCAAGCTGTTCACCGATCCCTACGAGCCCACCGGACTGCCCTACCTGACCGACTTCGCAGAGCAGCTCAAACTCCGCCCGCCTCAGCCCCCACGCCCCAAGCGGCGCAAGAACCCGCGCAGAAGACCACTGCCACCGACCGTGTGGCCACTCAGCAACGCTCACCACCATCTGCCCTGGATTACGCCCGAAGACATGCAGGGCTGCCCTCAGCCACTCGGCTACAAGCCCAAACGCCCGCCGTACGCGATGCGCTG
>NZ_JBEXLP010000225.1:0-1035 GCF_040610035.1 Streptomyces sp. NPDC004542 | reverse complement strand
GCGCCGGATGGTGTTGAGGCGGGTGACGAGGGGGGCGATGGTGCGTCCCTCGCGTGCGGCGGCGGCCCAGTCGCGGGGTTTGAGCTGGTACTTCTCCGAGTCGAGGTATTCCTCGGAGCCTTCTCTGAGGGGGGTGTTCTCGCACAGTTCGTAGCCGCTGTAGATGCCCCAGGTGGGGGAGAGGGTGGCGGCGAGGACGGCGCGGACCTCGAAGGCGGGGCGTCCGCCGTGCTGGAGGTAGGCGTGCAGGATGTCGGGGGTGTTGGCGAAGAAGTTGGGCCGCATGTAGGCGGCGGCCTCGCCGGACAGCTCGGTCAGGTACTGGGTGAGTTCCTGCTTGGTGGTGCGCCAGGTGAAGTAGGTGTAGGACTGCTGGAAGCCGATCTGGGCGAGGGTGCGCATCATGGCCGGGCGGGTGAAGGCCTCGGCGAGGAAGATCACGTCCGGGTCGGTGCGGTTGACTTCGGCGATGACGCGTTCCCAGAACACCACGGGTTTGGTGTGGGGGTTGTCGACGCGGAAGATGCGCACGCCGTGGGACATCCAGTGCCTCAGGACGCGGACGGTCTCGGTGATCAGGCCGTCCATGTCGGTGTCGAAGGCGATGGGGTAGATGTCCTGGTACTTCTTGGGCGGGTTCTCGGCGTAGGCGATGGTGCCGTCGGGGCGGTGGTGGAACCACTCGGGGTGTTTGTGGACCCAGGGGTGGTCGGGGGAGCACTGCAGGGCGAAGTCGAGGGCGATTTCCAGGCCGAGTGCGCCGGCGCGGGCGACGAAGTGGTCGAAGTCGTCGAGGGTGCCCAGGGCGGGGTGGACGGCGTCGTGGCCGCCTTCGGGGGAGCCGATGGCCCAGGGGACGCCGACGTCGTCGGGTCCGGCGGTGAGGGTGTTGTTGCGGCCTTTGCGGAAGGTGTGGCCGATGGGGTGGACGGGGGGGAGGTAGACGACGTCGAAGCCCATGGCGGCGATGGCGTCGAGGCGGTGGGCGGCGGTGCGGAAGGTGCCGTGGGGGTGTTCGGGGGTGCCCTCGGAGCG
>NZ_JBEXLP010000224.1:0-1123 GCF_040610035.1 Streptomyces sp. NPDC004542 | reverse complement strand
GGCCTGTTCGCCTCCGGCGCGGGCGTCGACTGGGACGGCTTCTTCACCGGCCGTGACGCCACCCGCGTCGACCTGCCCACCTACGCCTTCCAGCGAGAGCGCTACTGGCTCGGCACCCGTGAGTACATGGCGGACTCGTGGTACGGCGGTGAGGGCGTCGACATCTCGGCCGCCGGTCTGCGTGCCGCCGAACACCCGCTGCTCGGCGCGATGGTGAGCCTGGCCGACACGGACGGGGTCGTCCTGACCGGACGGCTGGCCGTGGACACGCACCCGTGGATCGCCGACCACGACGTCCTGGGCCGCGTCCTGCTGCCCGGCACCGCCTTCGTGGAGCTGGCGATCCACGCGGGTGCCCAGGTCGGCTGTGAGGTGCTGGAGGAGCTGACGCTCCAGGCTCCCCTCGTCCTGCCGCCCGACGGTGCCGCACAGATCCAGGTGGTGGTCGGCGGCGCCGACAAGACAGGGACCCGTACCGTCACCGTCCACTCTCGCCCGCAGGGGCAGCAGGCCGCTGACGCCTGGCTGCTGCACGCGCAGGGCGTGCTCGGCGCGGCGACCGCAGCCGCGCCGTCGGCCCAGGACCTGACCGTGTGGCCTCCCGCCGGTGCCTCCCCGCTGCCGGTCGACGACGCCTACGACACCCTGCTCCGCCAGGGCTACGCCTACGGCCCCGTCTTCCAAGGCCTCAAAGCCGCCTGGCGGCGCGACGACGACGTGTTCGCCGAGGTGGAGCTGCCCTCGGACAGCTGGGACGAGGCGGCGCGCTTCGGCCTGCACCCGGCCCTGCTCGACTCGGCCATGCACGCGGCCATGTTCGACGACAGCGGTGAGCGGGACGGCGAGCCCGTCCTGCCGTTCGTGTGGAACCAGGTCCGCCTGAACGCCACCGGCGCCACCCGCCTGCGCGTCCACATCGGGCAGCAGGGGACCGCCGCCGACAACAACCTCGTGCTGAACGTCGCCGACGCGGAAGGGCGTCCGGTCCTGTCGGTGGGGTCGGTGGTGGGCCGGCCGGTGTCCGTGGGGCAGTTGGAGGCCGCGGACGGTGGTGGTCTGGAGCGGGTGCTGTGGCGGATCGACTGGGTTCCCGCGACCGTCGGGAGCACCGGTGCCGGCGTGC
>NZ_JBEXLP010000223.1:0-1128 GCF_040610035.1 Streptomyces sp. NPDC004542 | reverse complement strand
GGGAGTGTCTAATCAACGGCGGATCTGTTGATCATGGAGACGCCAAGTGAGTGAGATGACGATCGAGCACGAGTCCGTGGCTGAGCCGGTCGGTGCGGCCACGACGGACGAGCAGTTGATCGCGATGCTGGTCGACCGGGCCCGGAGCGAGGGTCTGCAACTGACCGGCGAGGGCGGGCTGTTGCAGCAGCTGACCAAGCGAGTGCTGGAATCTGCGCTGGAGGGTGAGATCACCGATCACCTCGGCTATGAGAAGCACGAGGCGGCCGGGAAGAACAGCGGCAACAGCCGTAACGGCACCCGGGCGAAGACAGTGCTGACCGATGTCGGCCCGGTCGAGGTCAGGGTGCCCAGGGACGTGGCCGGCAGCTTTGAGCCGCAGATCGTCAAGAAGCGGCAGCGCCGGCTGACCGGAGTGGACGAAATGGTGCTGTCGCTGTCCGCGAAGGGCCTCACGCACGGGGAGATCTCCGCGCACCTGGCCGAGGTCTACGGGGCCGAGGTGTCGAAGCAGACCATCTCCACGATCACCGACAAGGTGATGGAGGGCATGGCCGAATGGCAGAACCGCCCACTGGACCGCGTCTATCCGGTCCTGTTCGTGGACGCCATCAACGTCAAGATTCGGGATGGTCAGGTCGCGAACCGGCCGATCTATGTCGTGATGGCCGTCACGGCCGAGGGCACCCGCGACATCCTCGGCATCTGGGCCGGCGACGGAGGCGAGGGCGCGAAGTACTGGCTGCACGTGTTCACCGAGCTGAAGAACCGCGGCCTGGACGACGTGCTGATGCTGGTCTGTGACGGGCTCAAGGGCCTGCCGGAGGCGGTGGAGACCGTCTGGCCTCGCACGATTGTTCAGACCTGCGTGGTTCACCTCCTGCGCAACAGCTTCCGTTACGCGGCCCGCCAGGACTGGGACAAGGTCGCCAAAGCACTCAAGCCCGTCTACACCGCCCCGAGCGAGGACGCCGCGGTGGAACGGTTCGGGGAGTTCCAGGACGCCTGGGGCCGGAAGTATCCGGCGATCATCAAGCTCTGGGAGAACGCCTGGGCCGAGTTCGTGCCCTTCCTCTCCTTCGACGTCGAGATCCGCAAGGTCATCTGCTCGACGAACGCCATTGAGAG
>NZ_JBEXLP010000222.1:0-1142 GCF_040610035.1 Streptomyces sp. NPDC004542 | reverse complement strand
CCGCCGGGGCCGGTGAAGGTGACGGTTCCGGTGGGTGTGCCGGTGCCGGGCGGGACCGCGGTGACGGTGGCGCAGACGGTCACGGTCTGGCCGCACGCCGATGGGTTCGGGTTCACCGAGACCGCCACCGCGCTCGCTGCCGGTTCCACCGTCACGTTCGCGGTGCCGGTCGAGGGGGTGAAGCATTCGTCGCCGTTGTAGGTGGCGGTGACGGTGCCGGTCGCTAGCGTGGTGGTGCTGACGCAGGCGGTGCCGTCGGGGTTCACGGGGACGGTGGTGTTGAGTCCGCCGGGGCCGGTGAAGGTGACGGTTCCGGTGGGTGTGCCGGCGCCCGGGGGAACCGCGGTGACGGTGGCGCAGACGGTCACGGTCTGGCCGCAGACGGAGGGGTTGGGGTTGACGGTCACCGTGGTGGTGCTGGCGGCCTGGTTGACGGTGACCGGTGCGGTGCCGGTCGACGGGGTGAAGCACTCGTCGCCGTTGTAGGTGGCGGTGACCGTTCCTCCGGTGAGGCTGCTGGTGGTCAGGCAGGCCTTCCCGTCCGGGTCGAGTGCGAGGGTCTCGTTGAGTCCGCCGGGGCCGGTGAAGGTGACGCTTCCGGTGGGTGTGCCGGTGCCGGGGGGAACCGCGGTGACGGTGGCGCAGACGGTCACGGTCTGGCCGCAGACGGAGGGAGTGGGATTGACGGTCACCGAGGTGGTGCTGGCGGCCTGGTTGACGGTGACCGGTGCGGTGCCGGTCGAGGGGGTGAAGCATTCGTCGCCGTTGTAGGTGGCGGTGACGGTGCCGGTCGCCAGCGTGGTGGTGCTGACGCAGGCGGTGCCGTCGGGGTTCACGGGGACGGTGGTGTTCAGTCCGCCGGGGCCGGTGAAGGTGACGGTTCCGGTGGGTGTGCCGGTGCCGGGCGGGACTGCGGTGACGGTGGCGCAGACGGTTACCGTCTGGCCGCAGACGGAGGGGTTCGGTTCGGCGGTCACCGCGGTGGTGCTGGCCGCCGGGCCGACCGTCACGTCGAAGGTGCCGGTCGAGCCTGTGAAGCAGGTATCCCCGTTGTAGGTGGCGGTGACGGTGCCGGTCGCCAGGCTGGTGGTGGTGACGCAGGCGGTGCCGTTCGCGTCGAGTGTCGTCGTCTCGTCGAGTCC
>NZ_JBEXLP010000221.1:0-1246 GCF_040610035.1 Streptomyces sp. NPDC004542 | reverse complement strand
GGCAGCCCCTCCAGCACGACCACCGCGGAGGGGACCATGTGCTCCGGCAGCCGCCCGGCGGCGAACGTGCGCACCGAGGCGGCCAGCTCGCCCGGGTCGGCGTCCTCGTCCGCAGCAACGACATACGCCACCAGGCGCACATCCCCCGGCACGTCCTCACGGGCCGTGACGGCGGCCTGGGCGAGCTGCGAATGCGCGGCCAGCACCGCCTGCACCTCACCCGGCTCCACCCGGAACCCACGCACCTTGACCTGCTCATCCGCCCGCCCCGCGAACACCAACTCACCACCGGACGTCCACCGCACCCGGTCCCCGGTCCGATACATCCGCCCACCCGGACCACCGAACGGGCAGGCCACGAACCGCTCCGCCGTCAACCCCGCCCGGCCCACATACCCCCGCGCCACCTGCGCACCCGCGACATACAGCTCACCCACCACACCCGGCGCCACCGGCTGCAGACCGTCATCCAGCACGTAGAAGCGGGTGTTCGCCACCGGAGCACCCACCGGGATCACCCCGGAGGTGAGGACCTCCGCCGTGAGGCGGGTGGTCGCCACGCCGATGGTGGTCTCGGTCGGCCCATAGTGGTTGAACACACCGCACCCACCGGCCGCGGCCAGGAGTTCCTGCACCAGCGCGGGCGGGGCCGCCTCACCGCCCAGCACCAGCGAACCCGCCGGCACCACAGCAGCAGCACCGAGCGCGGCCAGGTGGGAGGGCACCGCCTTGAGATAGTCGATCCGCTGCTCGGCCAGATACCCGGCCACCGCCACCGGATCCGTCACCACCTCCTCATCCAGCAGATGCAACTCACCACCGGTCGTCAGACTGGCGAACAGCGCCGTGTTGCCGAGGTCGGTGGCCGGACCTTGCAACACCGCATACAGGCCACCGGCCCCACCAAACCCCACCCGCTCCGGCACCGACGACACATAGTTCGCCAACGCCCCGTGCGAGATGGCGACCCCCTTCGGGCGGCCGGTCGAACCCGACGTATAGATCACATACGCCAACTGCTCCCGCTCCACGGCGACCTCGGGCGCGGTCGCCGGAAACCCGGCCAGCTGCATCGCCACCAGCGCCCCGTCCACCGCCACCAGCCGATGCCGCCCCGCCGGAAGATCCTCGAGAATCTCCTCGGTCGTCAACGTCAGGACCGCGCCGCTGTCCGCGAGCTGGAACGCGATCCGCTCCGCCGGCAACCCCGCATCGAGCGGCAGATAGGCGGCCCCCGCCTTCCACA
>NZ_JBEXLP010000220.1:0-1271 GCF_040610035.1 Streptomyces sp. NPDC004542 | reverse complement strand
CGTCGCCGCCGGCCCGGAAGTCGCCGAAGTAGTCGACGACGTCCTCCGGCCACTGGTTCGCCTCCGCCAGCAGCACGGTGTCCGGGTACATCGCGTCGATCTCGCGGCGGACGCGCCTCAGGAACGCGTGCGTGGCGGGCAGGTTCTCGCAGTTCGTCCCCTCGGACGCGTACAGGTACGGCACGGCGTCCAGCCGGAAGCCGTCGATGCCCAGGTCCAGCCAGAAGCGGAGGGCGGCGAGGATCTCCTCCTGCACGGCCGGGTTCTCGTAGTTGAGGTCCGGCTGGTGCGAGAAGAAACGGTGGAAGTAGTACTGGCCGCGGACCGGGTCATGGGTCCAGTTGGAGGTCTCGGTGTCGACGAAGATGATCCGCGCGTCCTGGTACCGCTTGTCGTCGTCGGCCCACATGTAGTAGTCGCCGTACGGCCCGTCGGGGTTCTTCCGCGACTCCTGGAACCACGGGTGCTGGTCGCTGGTGTGGTTCATGACGAAGTCGATGATCACACGCATGCCGCGCTGGTGGGCGGCGTCGACGAACTCCACGAAGTCGGCGAGGTCACCGAACTCGGGCAGCACGGCGGTGTAGTCGGAGACGTCGTAGCCGCCGTCCCTGAGCGGTGACGTGAAGAAGGGCGGCAGCCACAGGCAGTCCACCCCCAGCCACTGGAGGTAGTCGAGCTTGGCGGTCAGGCCCTTGAGGTCGCCGACGCCGTCACCGTCGCTGTCCTGGAAGGAGCGGACGAGGACCTCGTAGAAGACGGCGCGTTTGAACCAATCCGGGTCCCGGTCCTTGGCGGGAGTGTCCTCGAAGGTGTCCGGGACGGGGCTGTTGACTGTCATGACGCGCTGGGCCCTCCGATCTGAGGCGCGGCGGACGATCGCCGGACATGGAGTACGTGCGCCGGCTCCCGGCCGGGTTCGAGGCGCACGTAGTTGGTCCTGCCCCAGTGGTAGGTCTCACCCGTCAGTTCGTCGTGCACGGACACGGTTGCGTGCTGGTCCAGGCCGAGTCGCGGCATGTCCAGCGAGACCGTCGCCTCCTGGGTGTGGTGGGGGTCGAGGTTGGCGACCACCAGAACCGTGTCCGCGCCGGAGCGCTTGCTGTACGCGATGACGGCGTCGTTGTCGGTCGGGTGGAAGCGCAGGTTCCGCAGGCGCCGCAGCGCAGGATGCCGGCGCCGGATGGTGTTGAGGCGGGTGACGAGGGGGGCGATGGTGCGTCCCTCGCGTGCGGCGGCGGCCCAGTCGCGGGGTTTGAGCTGGTACTTCT
>NZ_JBEXLP010000219.1:0-1318 GCF_040610035.1 Streptomyces sp. NPDC004542 | reverse complement strand
GGGGGCTTCCCCCGAAGCGTGGACACCGTTTGCTATGCGGCAGGGGCCAGCGTAACCGATCGCTGTTCGAAGGCGATCGGACTGATGTAGCCAAGCCCCGAGTGCCTGCGTCGTGTGTTGTAGCGGGTGACCCACCGGAACACTGCGAGGCGGGCCTCACGAGCACCTGACCAGCTTTTCTTTCCCCGGAGGGTCTCTCTCTTCAGGGTTGCGTTGAAACTCTCCGCGGCGGCGTTGTCCGCGCTGGTGCCGACCGCTCCGCGCGAGCGGATCACTCCGAGCCGACTGCACACCTTCGCGAACTCCTTCGACGCGTATTGCGCCCCGTTGTCACTGTGGAAGACCGCCCCGTCGAGACTGCCGCCCCGGGTGCGGGCGGCGGCGTCGAGCGCGTCGGTGACCAGCTCGGTGCGCATGTGGTCGGCGATCGACCAGCCCGCGAGCCGCCTGGAATGCAGGTCCAACACCGTTGCCAGATAGAGGAATTGGTCATCTCCGACGGGCAGATACGTGATGTCGCCGACATACCTGGTGTTCGGCTCGCTCGCGGTGAAGTCGCGCCGCAGCAGGTCCGGCACCGGAGCCGCTTCCGGCTCGGGGATCGTGGTGCGGACCTTCTTGCGCAGGTGCACGCCCTGGAGGCCGATGCGGCGCATCACCCGCTCGACGCGCTTGTGATTGACGTCGATGCCGGCGGCCTTCAGCTCGGCGGTGATGCGCGGGATGCCGTAGGTGCCGTCGGACTCCTTGTGGATCTCCCGGATCCGCCGCGCGAGACGGGCGTACTCCCGGGCCCGCGCCATGCGGGCCGGGGCGGCCTTCAGCCACCGGTAGAAACCGGACCGGGAGACTTCCAGGACCCGGCACAGCCGCTTGACGCCGAAGGCGCCTCGATAATCATCAACGAACTGGAAACGGCTCACCAGTTGGTCTCGCCGGCGAAATACTTCGCGGCCCTCCGCAGGATCTCCCGTTCGGTTTCCAGCTCCCTGATCCGGGCCCTGAGCTGCTTGTTCTCTTCTATCAGCACATCCTCGGAGGTTACCTCGGCAGTCTGTGCCGCCCGCGGCGAGCCGCTGGTGCCAGCCGCGTGGCCCTTGCGAGCCCGCTCGGTGCGCACCCAGTTCCGCAGCGTCTCCCGGCTGATCCCCAGGTCCTTGCCGACGCCCTCGAACGTGTTCTTCGGGTCCGACAGATACAGCGCGACAGCGTCCGCCCTGAACTCCGCCGAATACACCTTCATCACCATGCGTGACATCTCTTCCTCTGGACCCTCAAGGTCCAGTGTCCAAGGTGTCCACGCTCAGGGGGAAAGCCC
>NZ_JBEXLP010000218.1:0-1330 GCF_040610035.1 Streptomyces sp. NPDC004542 | reverse complement strand
ATCACCTGGAAAATCCACTGGACGGGCAGCGACGGCAAGGGTGACACCCTGCCCGACGGCACCTTCGGCGCGACCCAGAATGTCGTGGTGCAGGAGATCCAGGCCGTCAACCGGTAACCACGCTCGAGTGGCTGGTAGAAGCGGTGGCCAAGTCGCTGCACCGACCGGAACCAGGAGACCACTTGGTGCTCGATTCCCCCAACGGGTCCGAGCCGGACGTCCGTTCCAGGTTCACGTCTCTCGATCTCGTGTCTCTACCGCCACGCTGGTCTGCACCCGGGCACTCCAACGGTGACAGGTCAGGCCGCTCTGGTGCCCCAACTGGCAGCCTGGATACGGTATCGGCTGCTTCACCCACCCCGACCGCCTCACCAGGAGCCCACCGTGACCCGCCGTCCCCGCCTGATCTCGACAGCAGCCGCCGGAGCGATGGCCGTGCTTCTCCTCGCCGGTTGCGGCGGGGGCGGGGACGGCGGTTCGAAGGACAACGACAAGATCGCGGGCGCGGACACGGGGGGCTCGGCTTCGGCTTCGCCGAGCGCTTCGGCATCGACGTCAGTTGACCGGCCGCGGATCGATTTGCCGGCGGACGTGAAATTGACCTTCACGCCTGAGAAGACGGGTGATGCCGTCAAGGATGCGATTCTGAGGGACAACGCGGAGCTCCTTCGAGCTCTCGACGCGGCCATCGTCGCCCAGGATCCTCGCCTTCCCGCTCTTGAGTACTACACGGAGGGTCAGGGAGCAGTGGCCGCCCAGCAGTGGGTGAAGTCCTTCAAGGACGCCGGCTGGACGATCACCGGAACTGTGCGCTACTTCGACCGGCAGGTGAGCGTTGAGTCCAAGGACAAAGCCTCGCTCACTTACTGCGGAGACGAGAGCAAGGGCTACAGCAAGGTCATCAAGACCAACGAAATCAAGGACACCAAAGTCACCAAGGACAGCTACGTCGCCTATGGCGTCCAGGTTCAGAAGAACGAGAAGGGGGTCTGGGAGCTTGTGAAGATCGCTTCCACTCGGGGTGCGGACAGGTGTCAGCCGTGACTCGGTTCCGGCGTGCTGCAGTTTTCCTGGTCGCAGTATCAACCTCTCTCGTACTGACTCCATCCGCCAGCGCCAGCCAGACACCGCCTGGGGGCGGAACCTTCGGTGACGGGTCAGACTCAAACACCTCCGGCAATGCCTCCGACAACGGCACCCTTTCCTCGACGGCCGGCGTCATCGTCTACGACCGCTCGAAGAACGGTTCCGGCGCCTCGGTGGGTCCCGTAACCTCCACCACTTCCTGGGCTCCGCCGGCGTGCTGGTACGCGCCGAAGTACACGCCGGC
>NZ_JBEXLP010000217.1:0-1335 GCF_040610035.1 Streptomyces sp. NPDC004542 | reverse complement strand
CGGGCAGCGACGGCAAGGGTGACACCCTGCCCGACGGCACCTTCGGCGCGACCCAGAATGTCGTGGTGCAGGAGATCCAGGCCGTCAACCGGTAAGCCACGGGGGGCCTGAACGACACCGGCTGCTTGGTCCTCGAGCGCATGAGAGCCGAGAGTGCCAAGGAAGACGGATACCTCGCCGCTACGCTTACATGTTCGGGGCAGCGTGACATCGAGTGCGATGAAGGTGGTAGTGACAAACTGGTGTGCGTAGGCGAGTGAAAGTACCGCGGTGGCGCTGTTGCAATATCAGGAGACGGCACCGACCCCGGACCACACCAATCCGCTCTGGTGCCCCAACTGGCAGCCTGGATAGCGTATCGACTGCTTCACCGACCCCAGCAGCGAGACCAGGAGACCACCGTGACCCGCCGCCCCCGCCCGATCCCGACAGCCGCCGCCGCTGCGATGGCCGCGCTTCTCCTTGCCGGTTGTGGCGGGGGTGGGGGCGGCGGATCGAAGGGCAACGACAAGATCGCGGGAGCGGACACGGGTGGCTCAGCGTCGGCTTCGCCCAGTGGCAGTGCGACGACTACCACTGGACGGCCGAAGATCGCCTTCCCTTCCGACGCCAAGAATGTGTTCGACAACTGGAAGACGGGCGATGGCGTGGAGGATGCCGTTCTCGCCGACAGTGCTCTCAGCGTAAATTCTGTGGACGAGGCGATTTTCAAGGGGTCCACCAGCACCAAGGCGCTCGGCTTCTACAACACAGGGAAAGCCCTGAGTGACTCGATCGCCTACGTGCAGGGATACATCAAGAAGCATCACACCTGGATCGGCGAGACTCGGTACTTCGACGCCAAGGTGAGCGTATCCGGCGCCAAGAAGGCGTATGTCACCTATTGCTCCGACGAGAGCAAGTCTTACATCAAGGAGAAGAAGACCGGCAAAGTAAAGAACGTGCCGACGACTGCAGATAGCTACGTTCTCTACCACACCGCGCTCGCCAAGAACGCCGCAGACGTTTGGCAGACCACTGATGTCGCGTCCAACCGGGGGGCCAAGGAATGCCAACCGTAACAAAATTGGCCAGGGTCGCTACTGTTCTGTCGATCATCTCCGTTCCGTTCTTCGCGCTCAACACCGCGTACGCCAGTGGGCGAGGGGAGGATGGAAGCCGCGGGCACACGGAAGAACACGGCAACGCCACCGGTGACGGAGCGCTCTCCTCAACCGTCGGCGTCATCGTCTATGACCGTTCGAAGAACGGTTCCGGCGCCTCGGTGGGTCCCGTAACCTCCACCACTTCCTGGGCTCCGCCGGCGTGCTGGTACGCGCCGAAGTACACGCCGGC
>NZ_JBEXLP010000216.1:0-1430 GCF_040610035.1 Streptomyces sp. NPDC004542 | reverse complement strand
CAGGTCCCCACCACGGAGGAGGAGCAGCGCGCCGGGCAGGGCATGTGGCGGCTCGTGGACAGGGACGAGGGCCTGCGTGACACCTCGATGGAGGCGCTGGCCCGGCTGAAGCCCGTCATGCCGACGGCCGTGCACACGGCGGGCAACTCCTCGCAGATCTCCGACGGGGCGGCGGCCGTCATGTGGGCCTCGAAGCGGATGGCCCGCGCCCTGAAGCTGAAGCCCCGCGCGCGGATCGTCGCCCAGGCCCTCGTCGGCGCCGACCCGCACTTCCACCTCGACGGCCCCGTCGACGCCACGCGCGCGGTGCTCGGCAAGGCCGGCATGTCCCTGAAGGACATCGACCTCGTCGAGATCAACGAGGCGTTCGCCTCCGTGGTGCTGAGCTGGGCCCGCGTCTTCGAGCAGGACCTCGAGAAGGTCAACGTCAACGGCGGCGCGATCGCCCTCGGCCACCCGGTCGGGGCGACCGGGGCCCGGCTCATCACCACGGCCCTGCACGAACTGGAACGCGCGGACAAGGAGTTCGCGCTGGTGACCATGTGCGCCGGGGGCGGACTGGCCACCGGGACGATCATCCAGCGGCTCTGAGCCCCCCGGGTACCGGGGCGGGGAGGCTCGTTCGCCGGGTCACTCGCCCCGGCACCCGATGTCGGACGTCCAGGCCAGGAACGCCGAGAAGGCGGCGGGCTCGAAGGCGAGGACCGGGCCCGTCGCGGCCTTGGAGTCGCGTACGCCCACGGCGGCCTCGGGCAGTTCGGCGATCTCTACGCAGTTGCCTCCCTGGTCGCTGCTGTAGCTGGACTTACGCCAGTTGATCTCCATAGCGTTCCTCCATCGCGTGGCGGATCGGCTCCGCCGAGTCCCGGAGGGGCAGCGCGGCGGCTTGAAGGTGATCGTAACGGAGCGAGCAGTTCTGGATGGTGGCTCGGTCGGCAGTCGGATGAGCACTGCCGTAGCCCTCCGTGTACACGATGGCCGGGTCGCTCTCGAAGCGGTAGAGGTCGAATGAGCCGGTCAGCCCCGCGTGCGCTCCTGTGGAGAACGGCAGCACCTGGACATTGATCCGGGGGTTCTCCTCGAACTCCAACAGATGGGCCAGTTGCTCCCGCATGATGCCCGGGCTGCCGATCACCTGGTACAGCGCCGCCTCGCTGAGGATCGCCCAGAACACCGGCGGCTCCTTCTTCTCGAAGATGCGCTGACGGGCCAGCCGTACGGCGGTGCGGTCGTCGAGGTCGGTGTCGTCCAGGGCGCCGAGCACGGCCCGTGCGTAGGCCTCGGTCTGGAGGAGCCCGTGCACCATGTGTGTCTCGAAGGAGCAGATCTCCACGGCCCGGGACTGGAGTTCCGCCACCTGCTGGAACCAGGCCGGAAGTTGGCTGCGCATCACCAGCTCGAGCAGCCGGGACAGCAGCCCTCCGGTCCCC
>NZ_JBEXLP010000215.1:0-1435 GCF_040610035.1 Streptomyces sp. NPDC004542 | reverse complement strand
TGAGAGGGCGGTATGTGACGTAGTGTCGCGTTTGTTGTCGCTGGAACGTGTGGCACAGGCATATCGGGGCTGATCGGGGAGTCCTGCCGTGCTGGAGTGTTCCTCGTGAGCGACCGCAAGCCCTACAAGAGCGACTTGTCCGACGAGCGGTGGGCCCTGATCGAGCCGGTCGTCGCCTCCTGGAAGGCCCGGCATCCCTCGGTCAGCGGCCATCAGGGCGCCTACGAGATGCGGGAGATCGTCAACGCCCTGCTCTACCAGTCCCGTACCGGCTGTCAGTGGGACTACCTGCCCCACGACCTGCCCCCGGCCGGCGCGGTGAAGTACTACTTCTACAAATGGCGCGACGACGGCACCGACCAGACCATCCACGACCTGCTGCGCTGGCATGTCCGCGAGAGCCGGGGGCGCAAGGCGGACCCGAGTCTGGTGGTGCTCGACACCCAGAGCCTGCACGCAGCCACCGGGGTGCCCGCCGACACCACCGGAAGGGACGCGGCAAAAAAAGTCCCGGGCCGCAAACGCGGCCTGGCGGTTGATGTTCTCGGTCTGGTGATCGCGGTGGTGGTGCTGGCCGCGTCCGCGCACGACAACGCCGCCGGCATCGCCCTGCTGGACAAGGTCGCCGCCGACACCGACACGGTGCAGAAGGCCCTGGTCGACCAGGGCTTCAAGACCGCCGTCATCGACCACGGCAAGAAGGTCGGCATCGATGTCGAAGTCGTCGAACGCAACCCGACGACCAGTGGGTTCGTGCCGCAACCGATCCGGTGGCGAGTGGAGCAGGTGAACGGGATCATGATGCTGCACCGCAGGCTGGTCCGCGACTACGAACACCGGCCCGCCTCCGCCGAGTCGAGGGTGTACTGGGCCATAAGCGACCGGATGTCCCGGATGCTCACTGCGACCTCCACCCCCACCTGGCGCGGCGCATGACCAACGACGAGTTCACCCTGGGGGCGGTCCTCGCCCGCCTGGAGGAGCAAGAGCGTGAGATCGCCACGCAGGCCGAAGCGACGCAAGCACACATCATGGAACTCACCGCGCAACTGGAGGAGTTCGGCCGACTCGCCGAAGAGGTGCGCATCACCCGCAAGACGCTGCTGGCGCTGCCCGAGCCGGCCTCGCCGGTACCGCCGCCCGTGAAGCTGCCGGACCATCCGGCCTACCAGCAGATCATGGCGGTGTTCGCCGCAGCCGACGCCCCGCTGCGGGCGCGGGCGGTCTGCGAGGCGATGGACCTGGAGATCGCACCCAACAACGTCAACAACGTCCGGCTCAAGCTCAAGCGGCTGGCCGGACGCGGAATCCTGATCGAGCCCGAACAGGGCTTGTTCGCCAAGCCGCAGTGGTAGCCGCCTGGTCAGGCCACGACCAGACCGACAGCCCCACCCGAAAGCCCGAAACGGGCATCACGTCACATACCGCCCTCTGA
>NZ_JBEXLP010000214.1:0-1466 GCF_040610035.1 Streptomyces sp. NPDC004542 | reverse complement strand
GCGGTGCGCTGGTTCGGGCTGCTGACACGGCGTCACGCTCCGTGTTGGATCGTGCGCCTTGGCCCTGGACGCAAGGTGCCCGTGGCCCTGCGTGATCATTTCTGTTCTCTACGCAGAACGATCATGCAGGAGCCACGGGCTTGCTCAACGATACGACGTTGCTGCTCGACCTCGACGGGGTGTCCGTCGTCCGGGTCGAGCGGCTGGCGGACGGGACGCGCCGGGTCCACCTGGCCACGGCCGATGAGAGGGCGCGGGCGTGCCCGGCCTGCGGGGTGTTCGCCACCAGGGTGAAGGGCTCGGCGGTGACCCGGCCCCGCGATCTGCCGTACGGCGAGAGCGGGCTGGAGTTCCGCTGGCACAAGCGCCGCTGGTGGTGCCGGGAGGCCGGCTGCCCGCGCCGGTCCTTCACCGAGCAGATCCCGCAGATACCGGCCGGCGCACGGATCACCATGCGATTGCGCGGTGCTGCCGGGCGGCGCATACGCGACGCTGCCTCCACCGTCATCCAGGCCGCCCGGGATCTGCGTCTGTCCTGGCCGACCGTGATGGACGCCTTCCGCGCCGTCGCACACGAGGTCACCGAGGTCCCGCTGCCCGAGGTGAAGGTGCTGGGCATCGACGAGACCCGGCGCGGACGGCCCCGCTGGGAACAGGACCCCGCCACGGGTAAGTGGATGCTGATGCGCGATCGGTGGCATACGGGGTTTGTCGACGCGCTCGGCACCGGCGGCCTGCTCGGCCAGGTCGAGGGCCGCACCGTCGCCGATGTGCTCACCTGGCTCGCCGCCACCCCGCTGACCTGGAGAAAGGGCATCGAGTACGTGGCCATCGACATGTCGGCCACCTACCGCGCCGCCGTTCGCACCGGTCTCCCGCAGGCCACTGTCGTGGTCGACCACTTCCACGTCGTCCAGCTCGCCAACAAGATGCTGTCCATGGTCCGGCGCCGCACCACCGCCGAGATGCGCGGACGACGCGGACGCGCCAGTGACCCGGAATGGAAAGCCAGGCGGCGCCTGCTGCGCAACCGCGAGGACCTCACCGACGAGCAGTTCGCCACGATGTGGAACACGCTGCTGGGCGAGGGGACGATCGGCCAGACCCTGCTGACGGCATGGATCGCCAAGGAGAACCTGCGCAACCTCCTCGCCCTGGCGAGAACCGGCGCCGACCGCCACCAAGTCGGCCACGCCCGCTGGAAGTTCCTCACATGGTGCGCGGACTCCGACATCCCCGAGGTGCGGCAGCTCGCCGTCACCGTCGACCGCTGGTGGGCCGAGATCGCCGCATTCATCGACACCGGGCACAGCAACGCCAGGAGCGAAGGCATCAACCGTGTGATCAAGCTCGTCGCCCGCAACGCGTTCGGCCTTCGCAATGCCGACAACCAACGGCTACGGACACGCTGCGTCACCACCCGCCGGGCCCGCGGACACCTCCGCACCGCTCAACTTTGAAGACCC
>NZ_JBEXLP010000213.1:0-1487 GCF_040610035.1 Streptomyces sp. NPDC004542 | reverse complement strand
TCCCCCACACCGAACCCGGCCCGGACCCGGTCACGGGCCTGGTGAGGGGGAACGCAGCCTCTCCGGCGCCCACGCCCGGCACCACCCCCGACGCGCCGGACGGCGGCAGCAACACCGCGACCGCCGGCAGTCCCATCGACCTGTCGAACTGGAGGCTCCAGGAGCCCGTCGGCAACCAGGGATCCCCGACCACCATCGCGTCTTCCCGGCTCCAGGGCGGCTACCGGGACCCCTACTTCTCCGTCGGCGCCGACGGCTCCCTGACCTTCTGGTCGCCCGAGAAGGGCGTCACCACGCCCAACTCCAAGTACCCCCGCTCCGAACTCCAGGAGGTGAATCCCGACGGCAGCACCGCCGACTGGTCCCTCGACGGCACCCACCGGATGAGCGCCACCCTGCGCGTGGAGTCCGTGCCGTCCAGCGTGTGTGTGGGACAGATCCACCTGGGCTCCGGGGGCTCGTCCACCAAGCCGCTGCTGGAGCTGTACTACTCCGCCAACGGCGACATCGTGCTGGGCACCGAGAACTCTCCCTCCGGAGGCCAGACCCGGCACACCGTGGGGCACGTTCCGCTCGGCCAGAAGTGGAGCTACACCATCGGCGTCTCCGGCGGCGACACCATCGACCTGACCGTCAACGGCAGCACCACCCACTACCCGATCGCCTCCTCCTTCAAGGCATACAAGCAGTACTTCAAGGCCGGTGCCTACAACCAGTCGGCCTCAGGCAGCAGCACCGACGGAGCACGGGTCACCTTCTACGCGCTCACGGTCTCCCACAGCTGATCCTCCGGTCCGTACAAAGGGCGGGGCCCGACGCGTATCGCGTCGGGCCCCGCCGCTGTCTGCCGGCCACTCAGTACAGTTCTGTGCACTTGCCGTTCTGGAACACCGGTCCCTCGACCACCGGGAGACCGGGGCCGGGGTTCTCGATCACGGTGTTGAGCCCGGTGACCTTGTCGGTGCAGGCCTGGACCGCGGACTCATTGTCCCCGCTGTCACCGCCGACGTACATGTCGACCCAGGTGGTGGCGCCCTTCGGCGCCGTCTTCAGGCTGTGGCAGGGGCCGTTCTGCGGGCTGGAGCCGTCACCGCAGGCGTCCTCGACGATGAAGTACCGGCGCACCCGCGGCATGTAGAAACGGGTGCCCGCCGGGTAGTCCAGTGTGTCCTTGCCATCCGCCATGCTGTGCCCCACCGCGAGCGTGATCGGATCGGCGTACGTGCCGGTGCCGCCGGCCTGGTGGTGCAGGACGGGATCGGAGATCTGGGCGCTGCCCCGCGGGGTGTTGTCGAACCAGGTGTATCCCGTGGTGAACGCGTTGTTGATCGTCTTGCCCGACCCGCTGGCTCCGGTGGATGCGCCTGCGCCTGCGCCGCTGCCGATCCCGCTGCCGGTGCGTCCGGTGCCCTCCGGCGCGGTGGGGGAGCCGCTCTCCTCGGGGACGGGCAGGGGGCTCGCCGTGGGCATCGGAGAGGCGTCCGGTG
>NZ_JBEXLP010000212.1:0-1494 GCF_040610035.1 Streptomyces sp. NPDC004542 | reverse complement strand
GCCGCTGCCCGGGCAGCGGCGCGACAACGCCCTCGAACTGCGGGTCAAGGCGGCCCTCGCGGACGATCTGCGCATCGAGCAGGACCTGAGCCGCTGGTTCCCGGTATGGGGAGCCCCCGGTCTGTGACCGGGGGCCCCGCCGGGCCCGTCAGCCCTTCTTCTCGCGCTCCTGGCAGCCGTGCCGGCCGCTCAGCGCGAGTACCGCATCAGTGCGCGCACCATGTGGCAGGTCGTGTCCGACGGCGGGTGGATTCCGATGCGCTCCGCCGTGCTCCGGATCGTCTCGTTGCGGGCCTGGTTCGGCACGTAGACACCGGAGTCGAGCAGGGCGATGGCGAGGCGCATGGCCTTGAGGCGGCGGTTGTGGGTGACGTACCACTCACGGGGGCGTCCGGGCGGCAGCGGGCGCTTCACGACGGACGGGGCGGCAGCGGGCACAGGCATCCTCCTGTCGCGGTCAGGGTGGTGCGCGGGGACCCGGCAACACCCTCGAACACTGCTTCTATTCTACGACCCGCCACTGACAAAAGCCCCTGGCCACAAGGGCTTTCGCCGGGTCCCTCGCGTACCGTTGACCTCATGGAAATCTGGATCAACCCGGCCTGCTCCAAGTGCCGCAGCGCCCTCAGCCTGCTCGACGCCGAGGGCGCCGACTACACCGTCCGCCGCTACCTGGAGGACGTACCGGGCGAGGACGAGATCAGGGACGTACTGGACCGGCTCGGACTCGAACCGTGGGACATCACCCGCACCCAGGAGGCCGCGGCCAAGGAGCTCGGGCTCAAGGAGTGGCCGCGGGACGACTCCGCGCGCGACCGCTGGATCACCGCCCTCGCCGGGCACCCGAAGCTCATCCAGCGTCCGATCATCACGGCGGACGACGGCACTGCGGTCGTGGGCCGCACCGACGAGGCGGTGCGGGACGCCCTGACCAGGACGTGAACCACCTTGTGACGCAGGCCACTCGAGACGATCCAGGCAACCGCTGCGTAACTCCGTCGGTATCTCGTACATAGCGGCGTACACTCCGCCACCTCTTCAGGAGGCGCGCATGTCGCGCAGGAGAAAGCTCAGTACGAAGAAGAAGATCGCGCTGCTGGTCAGTGCGGCGGCCGTGGCGGGAGGCGGCGCCTTCACCCTGGCGACCACCTCGAACGCCGCGCAGAGCCCGCAGAAGGCGAACACCCTGTCGTCGGCCGCGGACTCGACCGTCTGCCAGGGGCTGGCCACGGCCCTCGGCAACAACCAGAAGTTCATCGACGGTCAGAAAGCCAGTCCGGACGCGCAGTCGCAGGCCAGGATCGCCAACCGCGAGGCGGTCATCGCACAGATCAACGGCGGCCCCGGCAGCGGCCCGCTCGACCTGCCGACGATGGAGCTCGACGGCCAGGCGTACGTGCCGGTGTTCAGCTCCGAGGAGCAGTTCCGCGAGTACGTCGAGCGCGCCGCGCCGGCCCGCGCCGAGCTCGCCTCCGCGCTGGGCGCCGAGCGGCC
>NZ_JBEXLP010000211.1:0-1588 GCF_040610035.1 Streptomyces sp. NPDC004542 | reverse complement strand
ACCCCGACAGGGTGACCGTCCCGCGCCGCCCGGCCCAGCACCGGTACGGCGCGTCACATCACAAGAGGGCAAACATTGCCTGATGCGGCACTAGATGATCTCTTGGCACGTGGAGCGGAGATCGGTCTGCATCTACTCCCGGCTCAAGAGCTGTTCGCCCTCTGAGGTCGCCTCGATGATCGAGCGAGTCCTGCGGCACTGCACCGACCCCGAGGTCGACCGGCAGCACACGGACACGCACGGTGCCTCCATCGTCGGGTTCGCCTTCGCCCGCATGCTCGACTTCACGCAGCGCGCCCCGGCCGTCGTGGTGGCAGTCCCTCCGGGGGTTACAGAGACTCCCGCAATGGCCTATTGGATCAGGTCAGTATGCGTGTAGCACGTCGGGCAGGCGTAGAGCTGCAGGTGATTCGCGCCGGAGACCTGGATACCGGGCGGGTTCGACACGTTGTCGTTGTCGAGCACGGCGATGGCTTGGTCCTCGTACGGGACCCAACCCCTTCTGTCGTCACGACATTCGTCCGAGGCGATGGTCAGCAACGGAATCATCGCGGCGCCACAGTTGATGCAGAACCGGGCGATGGGATCGGTGAGGCCCCACGGGGGCCAGCCCCCGACCTTCCATCCGGGGGCGACGGACAGCTCGTCGGAGTAGAACTCCTCCGGAGCGGCCTCATAGGAATCATCTATCTCGACGCCGGCCGCCTGCCACGCGCTCCAGTCGCTCAGCTGCTGGCGCAACTCCTCGCTCAACGCGAGAAAGTTGGGGTACTCGGTGACCTGCTCCGGTGCGAGCACGCACGGCTCCGGCGTGTAGCCGAACTGCGCCTCGGTTGGTTCGGGCGGCGAGGCGAGGATGTTGGTGACGTCGGCGGCGGTTCGCCAGAACAGCTCGGTCGGAGGCTTGTACTCCGGCGGGTGCTCCCAAGGACACCAAAGCACCTGGAGCAGATCAGTCCGTCCGGGCCGCCGCAGCAAGGGCACGTCCCGCACATACAGCTGGGCCACTGGCAGAAGAGGGGAGACCGGACCCTCGTGCCACTTGTCGCAGTACGGCCATGGCTGCCCGGCGGGCCACAGCAGTGGCCCGCCAATCGAACTTTCGTACGGCGACGGAGAGCCGGGGCGGGGATGCAGCCGGGTCGTTAAGCGTGCCAGCGGGGCCAGTTGCGGGAAGACCGCGGCAACGTCGAACGGTCGTAGTGGGGTGGTGCGGATGACGTTCACGGCAGCGATACTCCCAGCAGCCTCTGACAGTCGACGTACGACGAGATCGGCCGCGGCCCCCGCCCTTCCCCCGAAAAGCACCACCACGTCAGCATCGGTACACCACTCCATCGCTCACCGGATCCAGCACGGTCTACTTCGTGGATGAGGCATCAAGTGCGTTGTGGCAAACCGGATCTCGTTCGGATCCTGCGGTGTGGTGCGGTGATCATTCGGGCAGAGATGCCGGTGTGGTCGTGGGCATGAAGAAACGGGCCCCATGGTAGGGGACCTGTCCCCGAGTGGTGGACACCTCTGAGCCCGGCCCCGGCAGGGGCCGGGTAGGAGGCATCTTTTATGGTGATGAAGGTCTACTCGCCCG
>NZ_JBEXLP010000210.1:0-1638 GCF_040610035.1 Streptomyces sp. NPDC004542 | reverse complement strand
GTGGGCGAAGAGGCGGAGTGTGTGGCTCGGGGGGCAGAGGGGTGGGTGGATCGCTGCGGTGGGTGGGTGTTTGACCAATGATCGGGTGGGCGTGGTGTCCGTGTGGGGCTGTGTCTGTGGCCTGTTGAGCGGAGCCGCTGGCCTGCCCGCCGCCCTTTGTTGTGGGTTTGCGGGTCGGGAGTCCGTTGATGACCGATCGAAGCGACCGGGAGATGTGTGTGTCCATTCGGAACCGGATTACCGCGGGCGGTGCTGTCGCGTTGGTGACCGTCGCGTTGGGCGGTGTGTCGTTGGCGCTGGCTGACAGTCCGGTCAGCGGTCAGGACGTCTCGGGGGAGATGACGTATTACAACGATCGTGGGTACGGGGCGTGCGGGAGTGTGGTGGACGCGGCGAGTGAGGATCTCGTCGCGGTGTCGCATGAGTGGTGGACGTCGGTGGATCCCCATCAGGACCGGTTGTGCCGGGGGGTGTCGGTGCAGGTGTCGTACAACGGCAGATCGATCACGGTGCCGGTGAAGGACATGTGTCCGTCGTGTGATGCGGGTCATATCGATCTGAGTCAGTCGGCGTTCGAGAAGCTCGCTCCGTTGGGTGAGGGGTTGGTGAAGGGGATCACGTGGAGGTTCGTCACGGCTGACGGGAGTGCTTTCACTCCTGTGGTTCCGTCTGCGGTTCCGTCTGCGGGTCCGGGTGGGGGTCGGGTTCCGGTGGGTGGGGGTGGCGGTGCGGGGGGTTTCCCGGCGCAGTTCGCGGCTCCGTATGTGGAGACGTGGGGGTCGCCTTCGGTGCTGGAGCGGGCGCGGGCGGCGGGGTTGCGGTATGCGACGTTGGCGTTCGTGCTGGACGGTGGGGGGTGCCGGGCGGCGTTCAACGGGGACACGCCGGTGACGGACGCGGGGTGGAAGTCGGCGGTGGAGGGTTTGCGGGCGGAGGGGGGTGAGGTGATCGTGTCGTTCGGGGGGGCTTCGGGGACGGAGCTGGGTCAGGGGTGTGACTCGGTGGAGGCGTTGCAGGAGCAGTACCGGTCGGTGGTGGAGGCGCTGGGTGTGTCCCGGCTGGACTTCGACATCGAGGGTGCGGCGTTGGCGGACGGTGCGGCCAACCGTCGTCGTGCTCAGGCGTTGGCGGGGTTGCAGAAGGAGTGGGAGGCGTCGGGGCGTCGGCTGGATGTGCAGTTCACGTTGCCGTCGGGCCGGGACGGTCTGGACGCGGGGGGTGTGGCGTTGTTGCGGGATGTGCAGGGTGCGGGGGTGCGGGTGTCGCTGGTGAACGTGATGACGATGGATTACGGGTCGGCGGTGGACGACATGGGGCAGGCCGCGATCGACGCGGCCACGGGGTTGCATGACCAGTTGGGGCAGATCTGGCCGTCGAAGTCGTCGCAGGAGTTGTGGGCGATGGAGGGGAACACGCCGATGATCGGGGTGAACGACACGGCGGGTGAGGTGTTCACCACCGACGATGCCACGCGTCTGGCGGCGTTCGCGCGGGAGAAGGGGATCCAGGAGTTGTCGTTCTGGTCGGTGGGCCGGGACACGGCCTGTCCCGACACCGGCAAACTCTCCGACACCTGCAGCGGCACCCCCCAGGACGACCACCAGTTCCTGCGCACCTTCAACACCATCACCACCACGG
>NZ_JBEXLP010000209.1:0-1733 GCF_040610035.1 Streptomyces sp. NPDC004542 | reverse complement strand
CTTCGCAATGCCGACAACCAACGGCTACGGACACGCTGCGTCACCACCCGCCGGGCCCGCGGACACCTCCGCACCGCTCAACTTTGAAGACCCCGTATGCGGGCGCCAAGACCTTCTGCAGCGCCTGCAAGCCGTAGTGGATGCGCGACTTCAGCGTTCCCTTCGGTATGCGAAGTGAGTGCGCCGCTTCTTCCAGGGTTCGACCACGAAAGTAGACCTCGTACAGAGCCTCTCGGTGTGCGGGGGACAAAGCCGGCAGCGCCTGGTGCACCATGATGTCGTTCAAGACCTCGGCCGCGGTGTCCAGCTCAGATGAATCGCAATCATCCAACAGCTCCCCACCTATCTCTTGTGGGCGGGTCTTGCTGCTGCGATAGCTATCGATGACCAGATTCTTCGCCACTCGGAACATCCACGGTCGTAGCATGGCGTTTCCAATGCTCCCGTAGGTGCGCCAGCACCGAAGCAGTGTTTCCTGCACAATGTCCTCGGCGCGTGCAGCATCACCCATCAGAAGTCGCATCACGTAAGCATGAAGGGCGAGAACTTGAGTCCGATGGTCTGCCAGGTCCTCCTCTCCGGTAGCTTCTGGTGATCCATCGGACCCCATGAACGTCCAACTCATGATCTCTCCTACAGGTGTCCGGATTCGTCAAATATTTTGATGCACTCATGGATTCCCCTCGACTGTGGTTGACACAGAAGTGTTCACGTCGTATTCGAAGGGTGCTTAATGAGATCCGGAATTCTGCCCACGCTCCAGCGTTGCTTCGTGGTGGAGGAGCAGAGGCGTCACATTGACCAGATGCGTGCTGTCCGAGTGATCCTTCGGTTCTCGATGCGGCAGTGAAGAGAATTCCGTCAATCAGAGCTACGGGTCGAAGGTGAAGTCAAGTTCACTTCTTGCGGCACTACCCCCGAACAGGTTCGCCCGAAGGCCGCCGCATCACGAATATCAATCGGTGGACGCAGGCATGCGAAATTGATCGAGACTCGGTGCGGAAATTCCGAACACGGGGGGCGAGCGATGGAGGAGGCATCAGATGCCGAGTCGGATCACCTGCTGGCGTAGTCGGCCGGAGCCCGTGTGCGTCCTACCCTCAAGAAACTCGGTCGATATCCAGTCCAGACACGCGCCGCTGTCGGGATTGGCACATTGCCCACCGACTGGTGCGGGACAGTCATCTTTCCCAAGTCATTCGCTGCGGCGTGTTATTGATCTCTTCGCACCGTTGCGTCTTGGTCGAAATCCCTCAAGCGGTGTCTATTTGCCTCACCGGGATCTCCTGGCATGAGGTGGAGAGGGCACTCCATGTGACCGGTGCTTCGACCGGCCGGCAGGAAGGCGGACGGTTCGGTTCTCCGGACCTTCGTCGGCTTCTGTCCCCACCACCAGTCGCCAGCCCTTTCAACGGGTTGGTGAATGCACCGCACGCACCGAGCACGGGCGGTGCGCCGACCGACACACCGAGACCTGCGAGGTCACGTCGGCGCGGCGCGACGCGGCCACCGCTTCGGGCACAGAAATGATGGGCAGTTGGATACCGCAACATCGGCTCCGTCAAGGTCGACTGTCCTGTACTGACACATACGGCGGAGCGCAGACGGAGAGTTCACACTTCTTGACGGACGCGGTAGGCAGGGCTTGCGCAAGTTCCCGGGATCGCCCAACTGGCGTCAGAGTGTCGCTGGTTGGGGTGGATGACAGAGCGGACACGGGATCCGTGATCATT
>NZ_JBEXLP010000207.1:0-1802 GCF_040610035.1 Streptomyces sp. NPDC004542 | reverse complement strand
TCAGCCAGCCACCGCCGCACCCGCCCCAGCACCAGCCCCGCCAGAGCACGCGAACGCGCCGACACACCACCCTCACCCCCACCGCCACCGCCACCCTCACCCTCACCGTCACCGTCACCGTCACCGTCACCGGCCGGGACCTCCCAGACCACGGCCTCGGGCACCTCGGCGTCGGCGGGCAGGCCGTCCCAGGCGGGCAGCACGCCGGCACCGGTGCTCCCGACGGTCGCGGGAACCCAGTCGATCCGCCACAGCACCCGCTCCAGACCACCACCGTCCGCGGCCTCCAACTGCTCCGCCGAGACCGGCCGGGTGACCAGGGACTCGACGGTCGCGACGAGTTGCCCGGTGGAGTCCGCGACGCCGATGGCCGAGACCTCCTCGCCGCGCAGTCGCCGGATGTGGACGCGCAGGGACGCGGCGCCGGCCGCGTGCAGGGAGACACCGTTCCAGGAGAAGGGCAGCATGGTGGCGCCCTCGTCCTCCTCGGTGCCGTCGAGCAGCAGGTCGACGTGCATGGCGGAGTCGAGCAGGGCCGGGTGCAGGCCGAAGCGCGCCGCCTCGTCCCAGCTGTCCGAGGGCAGCTCCACCTCGGCGAACACGTCGTCGCCGCGCCGCCAGGCCGCCTTCAGGCCCTGGAACACCGGCCCGTAGCCGTATCCACGGTTCGCCAGGCGCTCGTAGGCGCCCTCGACCTCCAGGCTCTGGGCGCCCGGCGGGGGCCAGGCGGTGAGGTCGAAGTCGGGAACGGTCGTGTTCGGGCCGAGCACGCCGGTCGCGTGCCGGGTCCAGGGGATGTCGGTGCCTTCGGTGCGGGAGAAGATCTCCACCGAGCGCTGCCCCGCGTCGTCGGCGGCACCGACCACCACCTGCACCGCCACGCCCGCGTCGGCCGGCAGCACGAGCGGTGCCTGGAGCGTGAGTTCCTCGACCGCGCCGCAGCCGGCCTGGTCGCCCGCGCGGACGGCCAGTTCCACGAAGGCGGTGCCGGGCAGCAGGACGCGGCCCAGGACGTCGTGGTCGGCGATCCACGGGTGCGTGTCCACGGCCAGCCGTCCGGTCAGGACCAGTCCGTCGGAGTCGGGCGAGACGACCACCGCGCTCAGCAGCGGGTGGCCGATGGCCTCCAGCCCGATCGAACCGGCGTCACCGGCGCGCGTGGCGGGCAGGTCCAGCCAGTAGCGCTGGTGCTGGAAGGCGTAGGTGGGCAGGTCGACGCGGGTGGCGTCACGGCCGGTGAAGAAGCCGTCCCAGTCGACGCCCGCGCCGGAGGCGAACAGGCCGGCCAGCGCGGTGACGGCCGTGACATCCTCGGGACGGTCCTTGCGCAGCACCGGAGC
Source organism: Streptomyces sp. NPDC004542 (assembly GCF_040610035.1). NCBI lineage: Bacteria > Bacillati > Actinomycetota > Actinomycetes > Kitasatosporales > Streptomycetaceae > Streptomyces > Streptomyces sp. NPDC004542. The sequence continues at coordinate 462 of NZ_JBEXLP010000207.1, read as the reverse complement.
GAAGGTGACATCCTCGTCGTCGAGGATCTGCTTGGCCAGACCGGTCAGGACCGCGTCCGGACCACACTCCACGAACCGGCTCACACCCTGCGCACGCAGCGCGGTGATGCCGTCGGCGAAACGCACCGCCTCACGGACATGCGCGACCCAGTACTCCGGGTCGGTGAGCAGGCCGGGCTCGGCCACCGCACCGGTCACGTTCGACACCACACCCATCGACGGCTCGGTGAAGGCCAGTCCGGCGACCACCGCCCGGAAACCGTCCAGCATCGGCTCCATCAACGGCGAGTGGAAGGCGTGCGAGACCCGCAGCCGGGTCGTCCGGCGCCCCAGGGCGGAGAAGTGTTCCTCGACCGCCTCCACGTCGGCGCCGGAGACCACCACCGAGGTGGGTCCGTTGACCGCGGCGATCCCGACCGTGCCGGTCAGCAGCGGCCGCACCTCCTCCTCGGTCGCCTCGAC
>NZ_JBEXLP010000206.1:0-1815 GCF_040610035.1 Streptomyces sp. NPDC004542 | reverse complement strand
GGCCGCCGAGGACGCCATCACCGCCGGCGAGGTCGACCTCGCCCGGGACGTCGCCCGCGAGGTGCTGACCCGGGCGACCGTGCCCGCCGAGCGGGTGCGGGCCTGGATGGTCGTGATCGAGACGGCCGGCCACACCATGACCGAGGTCGACGCCGTCTTCCCGCAGGCCCTGGCCGACGCCGGCGACGACCCGCGGCTGCTCGCCCTCGTCCACTACCAGATGGCCTGGCGGGCCCTGATCGTGGAGGGCGACTTCACCGAGGCGCGCGAGGCCGCCGCGCACGCGGCGGAGCTCGCCGAACGCGGCGGCGACCGGCGCACCGAACTCCTGGCGCTGGCCTTCCTGGCCCAGATCGAGACCCTGATGGGTCATCCGGCGGCCCCCGCCACCATCAAGCGGGCGATGAAGGAGCCGCAGGACCCGAGGGTGGCGTGCCATCACAACGGCGCGGGCAGTGCCCGGTTCCGCTGGCTGGTCATGGGCGACCAGCTGGCCGAGGCGCGCACGACCGTCACCGCCCTGCTGCGCGAGGTGCGGCGGCGCGGCTCGGTGGAGAGCGAGGTGCACTTCCTGCGCGGGCTCGCCGAGACCGAACTGCGCTCCGGGCACTGCGGCCGGGCGCTGGAGCTGGCCCGCGAGAGCCTCGCCCTGGCCCGGGACTCCGGGATCGGCGAGACCGCCTCGGGCATGCTCACGTCCCTCGCGGAGGCCTCCGGCGGCGACGTGGACCGGGCCCTCGCGCTGGCCCGGGAGGCGGTCGGGCACGCCGAGCAGGACGGCGACCAGATGTACCTCTCCCGGGCCCTGGGCGCGCTCGGCTACGCCCAGTTGGTGGCCGGGGACCCGGCGGGCGCGGTGCGCTCGCTGCGCCGGGTGCGGGAACTGGAGCAGCACCTGGGCATCACCGACCCGGCGCGCGGCCGCTGGCACGGTGACCTGGCCGAGGCTCTCGTCAGGGTCGGCGCCCCGGACGAGGCGCAGGACGTCATCGACGTCACCCGCGAGCACGCGCTGCGGCTCGGCCGGGAGAGCGTGCTCGCGGTCCTGGACCGCGCCGAGGCCCTCGTCCGCGCCGCCCGCGGAGAACGCGACGCGGCCGTCGTTCAGTTGACCTCCGCCCAGGACCGGCTCGGCAAACTGGGCTACGGCCTGGAGGAGGCCCGCGCCGCCTTCGCGCTGGCCCAGCTGCGCACCGGACGCTCGGGGCGGACGCCCTACGAGGAGGCGGCGCGGCTGTTCCGCCGGTGCCGGGCGCTGCCCTGGCTGCGTCAGGTGGAGGCGGCCCTCACGGCACCGGAGCCCGAACCGGAGCCGGTGGTCACCGCGCCCGCCGCCCTGGACGCGCTGGCGGGACTGGCCTCGATGGAGCGTCAGGTGGCCGCGCTGGTCATGGAGGGGGCCACCAACCGGGAGATCGCCGCCCGGCTGTTCATCAGCGTCAAGACGGTCGAGGCGACCCTGACCCGGGTCTACCGCAAGCTGGGCATCCGTTCGCGGGTGGACATCGTCCGATTGGCGGCAGGCCGCCGCGCACACTGAGCACCGCTCTTGTTAACTGGGCCGGACCGAGGGTTTTCCCTGCCCCGTTCCCCTAGGGGGTTCCCTCATTGGGAGGAGGCTGTGCCCGGTCCTAGCGTGAACCCATGCCGCTCGCCCGGGCACTCGGGTCGGTCCCGCGGTCCCCGTGCCTCACCCCCACACCCGCGCGTCCCCCCACCGGCAACCCCCACTGAGGAGACTCATGTTCGGGCCACACCAGCGTGCTCCTGCTCCAGCTCTCCGCCCCCGCGGAGGCCGGCGCCAACTCCGCGGCC
>NZ_JBEXLP010000205.1:0-1874 GCF_040610035.1 Streptomyces sp. NPDC004542 | reverse complement strand
TGGCCCGGCCCGAGCACCCGGTCCAGATCCCGCTGCGCATCGACACCACCGCCCTCGCCGCCCGCGGTGAGGAACTCCCCGCCCTCCTCAAGGGCATGGTCAGGCCCCGTCTGCGGCAGGTCGCCGCTACGCAGACCGAGGCGGCCACGCTGAAGCAGCGACTGGCCGCACTGCCCGCCGCCGATCGACGCCGCGCCCTGCTGGACGTCGTACGGAGCGAGGTCGCGGGCGTTCTCGGGCATGCCTCGGCCGACGCCGTCGAGCCGGACCGGGCCTTCAAGGAGCTCGGCTTCGACTCCCTGACCGCCGTCGAACTGCGCAACCGGCTCAACGCGGCCACCGGCCTGCGTCTGCCCGCCACGCTCGTCTTCGACTATCCGAGCGGGGAAGCGGTCGCGGAGTACGTCGACGCCGCCCTGGGGGGAGCCGCCAAGGAGTCGGCGGCTCCCGTGATCGCCGCGTCGCGCCCTCTGGACGACGATCCGATCGCGATCGTCGGCATGGGCTGCCGCTTCCCCGGTGGCGTGGCCTCCCCGGAGGACCTGTGGCGGCTTGTGGCCGACGGAGTGGACGCGGTGTCGGAGTTTCCGTCCGACCGCGGCTGGGACCCCGCGGTCCACGATCCGGAGCCGGGCCGGGCGGGCAAGACGTACGCGCGTGAGGGCGGATTCCTCTACGACGCCGCCGACTTCGACCCCGGCTTCTTCGGCATCAGCCCGAACGAGGCGGTCGTGATGGACCCGCAGCAGCGACTGCTGCTGGAGACCGCCTGGGAGGCCTTCGAACGGGCGGGCATCGACCCCGGACCCCTCAAGGGAAGCGCCACCGGCGTGTTCGCGGGCGTGATGTACCACGACTACGGTCTCGGCGACGAAGCCGCGACCACCAGCGGAGGCAGCCTGGTGACGGGCCGCGTCGCCTACACGCTCGGCCTCGAGGGCCCCGCGGTGACGGTGGACACGGCGTGCTCGTCGTCGCTGGTCGCGCTGCATCTGGCGGTCCAGGCGCTGCGTTCCGGCGAGTGCTCCCTCGCCCTCGCCGGCGGTGTGGCCGTGATGTCGACGCCCGGCATGTTCATCGAGTTCAGTCGCCAGCGCGGCCTCGCGGCCAACGGCCGCTGCAAGTCCTTCGCCGCCGCCGCCGACGGTGTCGGCTGGGCCGAGGGCGCGGGCATGCTGCTCGTCGAGCGCCTCTCCGACGCCCGCCGCAACAGCCACCCGGTCCTCGCGGTGATCCGCGGCAGCGCCATCAACCAGGATGGTGCCAGCAACGGCCTCACCGCGCCGAACGGGCCTTCGCAGCAGAGGGTGATCCGGCAGGCGTTGGCGGGTGCGGGTCTGTCGTCGGCGGACGTGGATCTGGTGGAGGCGCACGGTACGGGTACGACGCTGGGTGACCCGATCGAGGCCCAGGCGCTGATCGCGACCTACGGCCAGGACCGCCCCGAGGACCGCCCCCTGTGGCTCGGCTCGCTCAAGTCCAACTTCGGCCACGCGCAGGCCGCGGCCGGCGTCGGCGGCATCATCAAGATGGTCATGGCGATACGCAACACCGTCATGCCGAAGACCCTCCATGTCGACGCCCCCAGCCCCAACGTGGACTGGGACGCGGGGGCGGTGGAGCTGCTGGCCGAGGCACGTGAGTGGCCCGCGCCGGAGAACGGCCGACCGCGCCGGGCGGGTGTCTCCTCCTTCGGTATCAGCGGGACGAACGCGCACGTCATCATCGAGGAGCCGCCGGCCGAGGAGGCGGAGACCCCGGTCACGGGGGCTGCGTCACCGGTGGGGTCGTCGGTGGTGCCGTGGGTGGTGACGGCGCGGGGTGCCGGGGCCGCGGGGGTGGCGGCGCAGGCCGGGCGGCTGCACGGCTACCTC
>NZ_JBEXLP010000204.1:0-2030 GCF_040610035.1 Streptomyces sp. NPDC004542 | reverse complement strand
GGAGACGGTTCTCTTGGTCGAAAACCCATCTACCAGGGGCTTCACCATGTTGTCAGCCCAACGCCGCACCCAACAGCCAGGTTGGAAAGGGCTCATGATCGCGTTGTGGCGGAACGCGCCGCGTTCACCGAATGAGGTCACTCGGGTCATGCTGACTTCCGAGGAACTCCAGGCGACGTTCCGGCACATGCGCCCGCGGATCATTGGCCTCATTCCGGAGTACATGGCCAACGAGCCGCTCCTGTCTTCCTCGCGCAGCAGGCAGGAAGACGGCAGTTGGACGATGGAAATCCCGCGCCAGGTCATGCGGTACGAGCACGCCAAATCGCTGCGGGCCTATGTCAGCGAGGCCTGTCGGCAAGTGCACCAAGCCCTCGATGCCGACCGGGAGATGTTCGCCGGCCAGACGGCGCCGGCACCGGCTGCTGAACCCGAGCCGGACCCGGCGCCGGAACCCGTAGCCGCCCCTGGGGTGGGAGAGGTGCGAGTGCTGCTGGAGCAGGAGTGGATCCTGGGCGCCCCCATCGGGGACCCGGGAGGCTTCGGCGCTGTCTACGAGGCGCAGTCTGCAGACGTCACGGAAGCGGCGGCGAAGCTCGTACCCAAGAGACCCGGGGCCGACCGGGAGATGCTGTTCACCGACCTGCCGGGTGTGCGCAACGTCGTGCCTGTCATCGACAGCGGCGAGCATGACGACCACTGGGTACTCGTCATGCCCCTTGCCAAGGAATCCCTTCGTGCGCACCTGCAGAAGGGGCCGCTGGCGCTCGAAGAGGCAGTGCGGGTGCTGACGGACATCGCCGAGACGCTGACCGATCTGGACGGCAAGGTCGTGCACCGGGACCTCAAACCGGAGAACGTCCTGCTCCTCAACGGCCGCTGGTGTCTGGCCGACTTCGGGATCGCCCGGTACGCCGAAGCCGTCACTGCCCAGCTGACCTACAAGTTCTCCGGAACCCTGGCCTACATGGCTCCCGAGCGCTGGAAGAATCAGCGGGCCACCAGCGCCAGCGACATCTACGCGCTGGGAGTTCTCGCCTACGAGCTCCTGGAGGGAACCGTCCCCTTCACCGGTCCCGACGAGGTGGCCTTCGCCGACCAACACCTGCGTGGCACCCCGCCTCCGCTGACGGCAGCTCCCGCCCTCCTGGCCGCACTGATCACGGAATGCCTCTACAAGGCGCCACAGGCGCGCCCGGCTCCCGCCAACGTGCTGGAACGGCTGCTACGCATCCCCGTCGGCGCGCTGACCGGGGGACTGGCGGCACTCGTGGAAGCTGACCGGGAAGTGGTCGCACGCCGTGCCGAGGGCCACCGTCAGGCGTCCGAACAAGCCACCGAAGCCGAACGCCGCGAGGACCTGTTCGCAGCCGCAGCAACGTCTCTCAGCCTCATCTCCGAGCAGCTCCTGACGGCGATCACGGGCGTTCTCTCCACAGCCACCGTGCGCAGAGAGAACGCGGGAGGCTGGACGATCCACCTCAGCGGTGCCGAGTTGGCCTTCACCGGCCCCGAGGAAATCCCTCAGGCCGTAACCGGGTCACCACAGCCCTTCGACGTGATCGCCGCCGCGACGATCACGGTGAAGACCACCGTGGCCCGTCGCGGCTACGAAGGCCGAAGCCACTCTCTGTGGTACGCCGATGCCCAGGTGGCTGAGCAGTATCAGTGGTTTGAGACGGCTTTCATGATGAACGCATTCAGCGGCTCGGTGTCGTCGACGGACCCCTTCGCCCTCGATCCTCACCAAGGCCGCGCGGCGATCGCTCGGGGGATCGGCACGAGGCAAGCAGCCTGGCCCTTCACCCCCCTCGTCATCGGCGAGCTGGACGAATTCATCGACAGGTGGGCCAGGTGGCTGGCCGATGCTGCCACAGGCCGACTCGAACACCCGAGCTGGATGCCGGAACGCGACCCCCAAGGGTCCTGGAGGAGCTAGTACTGCAACGACACTCCGTGACGTGGAGTGTTGCGCGTCGTTGGTCACTTTGTGACGGGAGAGATAGCTGACGAGTGGTCAGTTCTGTTCG
>NZ_JBEXLP010000203.1:0-2072 GCF_040610035.1 Streptomyces sp. NPDC004542 | reverse complement strand
GATGGCGAGCTCGGTGCCCATCTTGGCGGGCTTGGAGATCACGCGCAGGTTCTGGCCTCGCCCAGGGCCGCCGCCCCGGCCCGGGCCGCCCGCGCGGCGCGCCGGTGCCGGGCCATCACGGTGTCCAGGCCGTCCGTCTCGATCCGCTCCAGGCAGGCCTCCAGGGCGAGCATCTCCAGCTGGGCGGGAGCGTGCAGCAGCGTCGTGCGGCCGCCGTCGATCCAGCGCTCCTTCCAGTCCAGCAGCGACAGGTACGACCGGCGCGGCGCCCGCGGGTTCGCCGCCATCCGCGCCCAGGCCCGCTCGCTCACCGAGACCGCCGACACTCCCGCCGGACCGCCCATCGCCTTCTGCGCCCCGATCACGCACAGGTCCACGCCCCAGGCGTCCGGCAGCACCGGCTCGGCGCCCACGGAGGCGACCGCGTCCAGATAGAAGAGGGCGCCCTGCTCCCGTACCGCCTCGCCGATCTCCGCCACCGGGTTGGTGTTGCCGGTCGCCGCCTCCGCGTGCACGAGCGACACGAAGTCGATCCCGGGGTGCTCGGCGAAGGCCTTGCGGACCTGCGCCGCCGTCACCGCCGTGTGGAAGGGCACCGCCAGGTCGTGCACCGTGGCACCGCAGTCCCGCAGCCAGTCCCCGAACGTCTGCCCGTAGGGACCGGTGATCACGTTCAGCGCGGTCGTGCCCGGCCCCGCGGTCGCCCGGATCGCCCCCTCCAGCGGCAGCAGCGCCTCGCCCTGGGTGATCACGACGTCCTGACGGGTGCCGAGCAGCCGGGCCACCCGGTCCTCGATGGCGGCGAACCTCGCGGCGCTCAGCGGGGGGAGATCGAGGAAGGCGTGGGTCACGAGGGTGCTCTCTTCGCTCACGGGGAACAGGTGAAGTCGAGCGTAACCGGCCAGGACCGCTCGTCATCGACCGGTGATTTCTTAGGTCGGGCGGCTCGGTAACCATCGGATTGATTTGAGAGACCCAAACATCTCCTTATAATCGGAACCCATAGTTCCCCCCCACAGGAGGCTCTCCCGTGACCACCTTCTCCGGGCGCCGGACCCGCGTCCTGACCGCCGCCACCGCGATCGCCGGGCTGTCGCTCGTGGCCGTCGGTGCCTCCGGCTGCACCTCCACCGGCAACGGCGGCAGCGGCTCGAAGACCGCCGCCGGCGGAGTCGAACTCGTCAAGGCGGGGCAGCTCACCACCTGCACCCACCTGCCGTACCCGCCCTTCCAGTCGGAGATCGACGGCAAGGTCCAGGGCTTCGACGTCTCCCTCGTCGACCTGGTCGCCAAGAACCTCGGCGTGAAGCAGGCCATCGTCGACACGCCCTTCGAGAACTTCAAGACCGGCGCCTTCCTCAACTCCGGCCAGTGCGACCTCGCCGCGGCCGGCATGACCATCACCGCCGAGCGCAAGAAGCACGTCGACTTCTCCGACCCGTACTTCAACGCCACCCAGGCCGTCCTCGTCACCAAGAAGAGCGGCATCGCCTCGCTCGCCGACGTCAAGGCCAAGGGGAAGAAGCTCGGCGCCCAGGCGCAGACCACCGGCGAGGACTACGTCAAGAAGCAGGGCTACGACCCGGTCTCCTTCGAGTCCTCCGACGCGGTCCTCAACGGCCTGCGCACCGGCCAGGTCCAGGCCGTCGTCATCGACTACCCCGTCGTCCAGGGCTGGCTGAAGGACAAGGCCAACGCCGACGCCTTCAAGACGGTCGACAACATCAACACCGGTGAGCAGTACGGCTTCACGGTGAAGAAGGGCAACACCGAGCTCCTCGCCGCCGTCGACAAGGCGATCGCCGACGCCAAGGCCGACGGCACGTACAAGAAGCTGTACGAGAAGTGGATCGGCCCCTACGACGCCGCCGCGGCCTCCCCGTCCGCCTCATGAGCGACACCACCGACCCGGCCCGCACCGTGGTGCCGCCGAAGAAGAAGGGCCTGACCCGCCGCCAGAAGCGCAGGCTGTCCCGCGGCGTCCAGTACGCCGTCTTCGTCGCCGCCGTGACCCCCGTCGCGGGCACGGCCGACTGGGGACAGCAGCGGAAACAGTTCGCGCAGGCGGACAA
>NZ_JBEXLP010000202.1:0-2194 GCF_040610035.1 Streptomyces sp. NPDC004542 | reverse complement strand
GCCGCCTTCACCGGGGCGGCCCGGTGGCCGTCTGCGGTGGATGCCGGGTGGGGCGCGCCGCGGGCCGCCCGTGCCCGCGCTCCGCACGCCCCCGTGCTCGACGGGGCGCACCGGGCGGGCGGGACGGTCCGGCTCACCGCCGAGGAGGCGGGCCCGCTCGGCCCGCTTCCCGGCCGCCCGCCGGTGATCCGCACGGGCCACGGTGTCCGGGCCGGGGAGGACGGCAGATGACCGTCGGCCCGCGTACCCGGACCCGGGGCCGCTCCCTGCGCACCCGCATGCTGGTCCTCGTCACCGTCACCCTGGTCGCCGTGTGTGCCGCGATGGGCCTCACCACCGTCCTCGCCCAGCGCGCCTACCTGGTGGGCCGGCTGGACGACCGGGTGAGCGACGCGGCCGAACGCGGCGTGAGCGGCGCCGCGCTCCACCCCGGGCTCCCCGCCGACCTGACCTTCCTCGACGACAACGGTCACCCCGCCGGCCTGCTCGCCGCCCGCCTCGACGACCGCGGCACGGTCCTCTCCGCCGCGGTCGTCCGCCAGGACGCGCCGCCGCGCGACCTCACCGCCGCCCAGCGCACCGCCCTGAACGGCATCACGGCCGACGGCTCGGCCCACACCCGTACGGTCCCCGGGCTCGGCACGTACCGCGTCACCGCCCTCGACGCGGACGGCATCCGGGTCCTCACCGGCCTGCCCATGGACGACGTGCTGGACACCATCGGCGGGCTGGTGGAGCTCGAGGCCGTGGTCGCCGGCGCCGGGCTCGCGGTGGCCGGGTGCGTCTGCGCGGTGGTCATCCGGCGCCAGCTGCGCCCGCTCGGCCGGATCGCCGCCACCGCCGTGGCGGTCTCCCGCACACCGCTCGGCCGCGGCGAGCCCACCGGCCTGACCCGGGTGCCCGACCAGGACACCGACCCCGGCACCGAGGCCGGCCAGGTGGGCGCCGCCCTCAACCGCATGATCGACCACGTCGAGGCCTCGCTCGCCGAACGCCGGCGCGGCGAGGAGCGCATGCGGCGCTTCCTCGCCGACGCCAGCCACGAACTGCGCACCCCGCTCGCGTCCATCGCCGGATACGCCGAGCTGATGAACCGCGGCACCGGCCCGATCGAGCCCGTCCTGGCCTGGCGGCGGGTGTCGGCCGAGTCGGCACGGATGACGGGGCTCGTCGAGGACCTCCTCCTGCTGGCCCGCCTGGACGAGGGACGCCCCCTGCACTCCGCCGAGGTGGATCTCGCCGCGCTCGTCGCCGAGGCGGTGTGGGACGCGCGGGCCGCGGGCGCCGGCCACGTCTGGCAGCTCGAGCTCCGGCTGGACGCCCCGGCCCTGGTCGCCGGCGACGAGGCCCGCCTGCGTCAGGTGGTGGCCCACCTGCTGGCCAACGCCCGGGTGCACACGCCGGCGGGTACGACGGTGGTGGCCTGCGTCGAGTCCACGGGCACCCACCGGGTCATCCGCGTCCGCGACGACGGCCCCGGCGTCCCGCCCGACCTCCTCCCCGCCGTCTTCGAACGCTTCACCCGCGCGGACACCTCCCGCGCCCGCTCCTCGGACGCGGCGGGCGGCTCCGGGCTCGGCCTGGCCGTCGCCGCGGCGATCACGACGGCCCACCACGGCCGCCTCGACGTCACCAGCGTCCCCGGCCGCACGGAGTTCACGGTCGAACTCCCGGCGGCACCGGACGCCGCGGGCCTGCCGTCCCCGATGGCGTACCGGGACACCGCGCCGGCCTGAGCCACCCGCCCCGCAGCGCCTGCCCCGGGCCCCGCTTCGCCGCCCACGCCGTCGCCCGCGTCCTGCTCGCCGCGCCGAACCGCACCGGCGGCGGCATGACTGGTATGCATTGATTTCCTCCCCTGTGAGGGGATGCCACAGCGGCTCCCGGTGACGGATCCCGACGCACACCGTTTACATCTGACGCGCTTTCAGCTAGCTTCCGAAGGAAGTGGGGTGGGAGCGCTCCCATCGACGGACCGGAACCCGTCGGCGCGTTTGCTCCCGCCTCACCCACACCCCCCACACCCCCGGCCCCTCCACGCACGGCGCCGGCCCGCGCACCCGCAGCCCGCACGACTGTCGACGCACATGTGGGTGTCGTGAGCCGATATCGAAACCGGTGGCAACGGCCCGGGCGGAGCACCTCCGCTCACCCCACCCCACCCCGCCCGGGGCGGGCCCCGCGCGGGACCCGC
>NZ_JBEXLP010000201.1:0-2446 GCF_040610035.1 Streptomyces sp. NPDC004542 | reverse complement strand
GTGTGGAGTTGCCGTTGCGGGCTCTCTTTGACACGCCGACGCCGGCTGGGGTTGCTGCTGTTCTGGGTGGGGTTGGTTCGGCTCGGGAGGCGCTGGCGGTGCGGGTGCGGCCGGAGCGGGTTCCGTTGTCGTATGCGCAGCAGCGGTTGTGGTTCCTGGGGCAGTTGCAGGGGCCGAGCCCGACCTACAACAGCCCCACCGTGGTACGCCTGACCGGCGTTCTGGATCGCGAGGCTCTCAAGGGGGCTCTGCGGGATGTGCTGGAGCGGCACGAGGCGCTTCGCACCGTGTTCAGAGCGACAAACGACGGCGAGCCGTACCAGCAGGTCCTCTCCCTCGAAGAGACCGGCTTTGATCTGCCGGTTGCCGAAGTGGGACCGGACGGCATTACGGAGGCGGTCGCTGACGCTACGCGGTACGCCTTCGACCTGAGTGTTGAGATCCCGCTGCGAGTTCGGCTGTTTGCTGTGGGTACGGATGAGCACGTACTCGTGGTCGTGGTGCATCACATTGCGAGTGATGGCTGGTCGAACGGCCCGCTGGCGAGGGACTTGTCGGCTGCGTATGCGGCGCGGTGCGCGGGCCGGGCTCCGGAGTGGAAGCCGCTGCCCGTGCAGTACGCGGATTATGCGCTGTGGCAGCGGGAGCTGCTGGGTGCAGAAGGCGATCCGGACAGCTTGATGTCACGCCAAGTGGAGTATTGGCGCCGAATACTGGCGGACGCCCCTGACGAGTTGGTCCTTCCCTACGACCGTCCACGTCCCGTAGTCCCCTCGCATAGGGGTAGCGCGGTGCGGCTGAATGTGCCGGCGGGGGTGCATGCGCGGCTGTTGGAGTTGGCGCGGGAGCGGGGCGTGACGCTGTTCATGCTGATGCAGTCGGCGTTGGCGGTGACGTTGTCGCGGCTTGGTGCGGGTGTGGATATTCCGATCGGGTCGGCGATCGCGGGCCGGACGGATGAGGCGCTGGACGACCTGGTCGGCTGCTTCGTCAACAGCCTGGTGATCCGCAGTGATCTGTCGGGTGATCCGACGTTCGCCGAGGTGCTGGGGCGGGTGCGGGAGGCGGGTCTTGGGGCGTTCGCGCATCAGGATGTGCCGTTCGAGCGGTTGGTGGAGGAGCTGGCTCCGGCCCGGTCCCTGGCCCGCCATCCCCTCTTCCAGGTCATCCTCACTTTCCAAGGCGTCAACGCCATGACGGCAGGGGAAGCCGAGACAGGCCTGGAGCTGTTGGGCCTGCAAACGAGCGGCATCTCGATGGAGCAGGTCGGCGCCAAGTTCGACCTCGCCCTAGTGATGGGTGAGGAGTTCGACGCGCAGGGTGCCCCGGCAGGCCTGCGTGGACGTCTGATCGCTTCGATGGATCTCTTTGACGATGCCACGGCCGAGCGGATCGTGGGTTGCCTGCTGAGGGTTGTCGAAAACGTTGTTGATGACCCGGATGTGCGGGTGTCTGGGGTGGATGTGTTGGGTCCGGGGGAGCGGGCTCGGGTGGTGGAGGAGTGGAACGACACGGAGGCTGCAGCCTCTGAGTTGCTGGTGCCGGGGTTGTTTGCGGCGCAGGTGGCTCGGACGCCGGGGGTTCTTGCGGTGGTTTCGCAGGGCGTGTCGGTGTCGTTTGGGGAGTTGGAGGCCCGCGCGAATCGGCTGGCGCGTTATCTGGTTTCGCAGGGTGTGGGTGCGGAGTCGGTGGTGGGGTTGTGTCTGCCGCGGGGTGTGGAGTCGATCGCGGGGATCCTCGGGGTGTGGAAGGCGGGGGCCGCCTATCTGCCGCTCGATGCGGGGTTGCCGGCGGAGCGGATCGCGTTCCAGCTCGCGGACAGCGGTGCGGTGCTGACGGTGACGACCGAGGAGATCCTGGAGGATCTTCCGGCGGGCCGGCACCGGCTGGTGGCGGTGGACGGGGCGCTCGTGGCGATGCAGCTGGCCGGGTTCCCGGCCACCGCGCCCGAGGTCGCCGTGCAGCGGGAGCAGTTGGCGTATGTGATCTATACGTCGGGTTCGACGGGCCGCCCGAAGGGTGTGGCGGTGACGCACGGGGCGTTGGCGAACTATGTGTCGACGGTGCCGGAGCGGGTGGGGTTGGGTGCGGCGGGTGGCCGGTATGCGGTGTTGCAGGGGCCGGCCACCGACCTGGGCAACACGGTCGTCTTCGCCAGTCTGACCACCGGTGGCGAGTTGCACCTGCTTCCGGAGGAGATGGTGACGGATCCGGTGGCGGTGGCCGGCTACCTGGCGGAGCAGCGGATCGACTTCCTGAAGGCGGTGCCCTCCCACCTGGCCGCGCTCGGTGCTGCTGCTGTGGTGCCGGCAAGTTCGCTGGTGCTGGGCGGTGAGGCGGCTTCCCCGGCGCTGGTGCAGGATCTTCTGGCCGCGGCCGATGCGGCCGGTGGGTGTGGGGTGTTCAACCACTATGGGCCGACGGAGACCACGATCGGGGTGGCGAC
>NZ_JBEXLP010000200.1:0-2467 GCF_040610035.1 Streptomyces sp. NPDC004542 | reverse complement strand
CCCGTCGAACTGTTCGGCGGTGTCCGCTTCCCGGCGATCGGTGAGCTGCCGTACCTGCTGACCCTCGCGGGCCACGGCTTCTACTGGTTCCGGCTCTCCCGAGTCGCATCCCGCACCGGCGGACGACGCTGAGCGCGCCGCCGAGGAAAGGACGCGTCACCATGGCGAAGACGGTAATCCTCCGGCCGAGAAGCACGGGCACCGAGCAGCCCCTGTCCTCGCTGTGCGGGCTGCTGCGCGAGTGGCTGCCCCGGCAGCGCTGGTTCGCGGGCAAGGACCGGCCCGTCACCGACCTGACCGTGCTGTCCGCGACGGAGCTGTTCCCGGGCTGTCTGCACGTCCTGGTCGACGCCGGGTACCTGCCGGTCCCGGCACCCGGCGGCGGCACCCACCCGCCCGGCGACTGCTACCAGTTGCTGCTCGGTGTGCGCGAACAGCTCTCGCCGCGTCTGGGCCGGGCCCTCATCGGCCGGGTGCAGGACGGTCCGCTGGCCGGTCTCACCGTCTTCGACGCGCTGCACGACCCGCGCTCCGCCGCGCTGCTCCTGGAGCGGCTCAGGCAGCCCGGTGCGGCGGGCCCGCTGTGCTTCGAGACCGACCCGGCCGCGGGCATCCCGTCCGGGCTCGCGCCGCGCCTGCTGGACGCCGAACAGTCCAACTCCTCGCTGGTGTACGGCGACGCGTTCATCCTGAAGGTCTTCCGGCGCATCCAGCCCGGCATCAATCCCGACCTGGAGGTGCCGGGGGCACTGGTCGCGCAGGGCTGCAACCGCGTCCCCGCCCCGGTGGCCTGGCTGCGCACCACCGAGCCGTGGGCGGCGACCCTCGGCGTGCTCCAGCCGTACCTGCCCGACGCCTCCGACGGCTGGACGCTGGCCCTCGGGGCGCTCGCCGCCCGCGAGGACTTCACCAAGGAGGCGTACGAGCTGGGGCAGGCGACCGCCGACATCCACCTCGCCCTGGCGTCCGCCTTCCCCGCCGGGACCCACGGCGAGATGGAGCGCACGGCGGCGGCGATGACGGCCCGGCTGGAGGCGGCCGCGCACTGCGTGCCGGCGCTCAGACCGTTCGTCCCCGGCCTGCGCTCCGCCTTCCGCGCGCTCGCCACCTGCGATGCCGGGCCGGCGGCGCAGCGCATCCACGGCGATCTGCACCTGGGGCAGGTGCTGCGGGCGGGCCGCGAGTGGTTCGTCATCGACTTCGAGGGCGAGCCGTCCCGCCCGCTCGCCGAACGGCGCGGCGCCCAGTCCCCGGTGCGGGACGTCGCGGGCATGCTGCGCTCGTTCGACTACGCGGCCCGCCAGCGACGCCCCTGGCGTCCGGAGTGGGCCCGCCGCTGCCGGGAGGCCTACTGCGCCGGCTACGCGGTCCGGGCCGGATGGGACCCGCGCAAGAAGCACGCGCTGCTGCGCGCGTACGAGACGGACCGGGCGGTCTACGAAGTGCTGTACGAGGCCAGGCACCGTCCGGGCTGGCTTCCCGTACCGATGGCGGCGATCGAACGCCTTGCCGTCCGAGGAGGATGAACCGTGGCGCTGCGCGACACCACCCTGCCCGAGTCGGCGGGCCGCCGGCCGCTGCCGGCCCCCGCCCTGGACCCGGCCGACCTGGAACGCCTGCTGGCGGGCGCCCACCACGACCCGCACGCGCTGCTCGGCGCGCACCCGGTGCCGGGCGGGATCGCCTTCCGGGCGCTCAGACCGTTCGCCCGCGCCGTGAGCGTCGTGCTCGCCGGCGAGCGGCACCGGCTCGTCTCCGAGGGCGGCGGCCTCTTCTCCACCGTGCTGCCGCTGGACGCGATCCCCGCCTACACCCTGCTGGTGGAGTACGCGGAGGGCACCCAGGAGGTGCACGACCCCTATCGCTTCCTGCCCGCCCTGGGCGAGTTCGACCTGCACCTGATCGGTGAGGGCCGGCACGAGCAGCTGTGGCGGGCGCTCGGCGCCGAGCCGATGACCCACCAGGGCGTCACCGGCACCCGGTTCACCGTGTGGGCGCCGAACGCGCGCGGTGTCCGGGTGGCCGGGGAGTTCACCTTCTGGGACGGGACGGCCTTCCCCATGCGGTCCCTCGGCTCGTCCGGGGTGTGGGAGCTGTTCCTGCCGGGCATCGGCGAGGGCGCGAAGTACAAGTTCGAGATCACCTCCCGGTACGGGCACCGGTTCTTGAAGGCCGACCCGATGGCCCGGCGCACCGAGGTGCCGCCGGCGACGGCCTCCGTGGTGACGGCCTCGCACCACGAGTGGGGCGACGCCGAGTGGCTCGAGCGCCGCGCGAAGACGCCGGTGCACGAGGCGCCGTTCTCGGTGTACGAAGTGCACCTGCCGTCCTGGCGGCCCGGTCTCACCTACCGGCAGCTCGCCGAGCAACTGCCCGCGTACGTCAAGGACCTGGGCTTCACCCACGTCGAACTGATGCCGGTCGCCGAGCACCCCTTCGGCGGCTCCTGGGGCTACCAGGTCACCGG
>NZ_JBEXLP010000199.1:0-2494 GCF_040610035.1 Streptomyces sp. NPDC004542 | reverse complement strand
AACACAGTGGACGCGAGCAACTGAGGACAAGCCCTCGGCCTATTAGTACCGGTCACCTCCACCAGTTACCTGGCTTCCAGATCCGGCCTATCAACCCAGTCGTCTACTGGGAGCCTTACCCCATCAAGTGGGTGGGAGTCCTCATCTCGAAGCAGGCTTCCCGCTTAGATGCTTTCAGCGGTTATCCCTCCCGAACGTAGCCAACCAGCCATGCCCTTGGCAGAACAACTGGCACACCAGAGGTTCGTCCGTCCCGGTCCTCTCGTACTAGGGACAGCCCTTCTCAAGACTCCTACGCGCACAGCGGATAGGGACCGAACTGTCTCACGACGTTCTAAACCCAGCTCGCGTACCGCTTTAATGGGCGAACAGCCCAACCCTTGGGACCGACTCCAGCCCCAGGATGCGACGAGCCGACATCGAGGTGCCAAACCATCCCGTCGATATGGACTCTTGGGGAAGATCAGCCTGTTATCCCCGGGGTACCTTTTATCCGTTGAGCGACGGCGCTTCCACAAGCCACCGCCGGATCACTAGTCCCGACTTTCGTCCCTGCTCGACCCGTCGGTCTCACAGTCAAGCTCCCTTGTGCACTTACACTCAACACCTGATTGCCAACCAGGCTGAGGGAACCTTTGGGCGCCTCCGTTACTCTTTAGGAGGCAACCGCCCCAGTTAAACTACCCATCAGACACTGTCCCTGATCCGGATCACGGACCCAGGTTAGACATCCAGCACGACCAGACTGGTATTTCAACGACGACTCCCACCACACTGGCGTGCGGCTTTCACAGTCTCCCAGCTATCCTACACAAGCCGAACCGAACACCAATATCAAACTGTAGTAAAGGTCCCGGGGTCTTTCCGTCCTGCTGCGCGAAACGAGCATCTTTACTCGTAGTGCAATTTCACCGGGCCTATGGTTGAGACAGTCGAGAAGTCGTTACGCCATTCGTGCAGGTCGGAACTTACCCGACAAGGAATTTCGCTACCTTAGGATGGTTATAGTTACCACCGCCGTTTACTGGCGCTTAAGTTCTCAGCTTCGCCCACCCGAAAGTGAGCTAACCGGTCCCCTTAACGTTCCAGCACCGGGCAGGCGTCAGTCCGTATACATCGCCTTACGGCTTCGCACGGACCTGTGTTTTTAGTAAACAGTCGCTTCTCGCTGGTCTCTGCGGCCACCCCCAGCTCAGAGCGCAAAGCTCATCACCGGATGTGGCCCCCCTTCTCCCGAAGTTACGGGGGCATTTTGCCGAGTTCCTTAACCATAGTTCACCCGAACGCCTCGGTATTCTCTACCTGACCACCTGAGTCGGTTTAGGGTACGGGCCGCCATGAAACTCGCTAGAGGCTTTTCTCGACAGCATAGGATCATCCACTTCACCACAATCGGCTCGGCATCAGGTCTCAGACTATTGCCAGGCGGATTTACCTACCCGACGTCCTACACCCTTACCCCGGGACAACCACCGCCCGGGATGGACTACCTTCCTGCGTCACCCCATCACTCACCTACTAACCGCTTGGTTCAGCGGCTCCACCACTCCCCTTCACCCGAAGGATCCAGGACGGCTTCACGGCCTTAGCATCACGATGCTCGATGTTTGACGCTTCACAGCGGGTACCGGAATATCAACCGGTTATCCATCGACTACGCCTGTCGGCCTCGCCTTAGGTCCCGACTTACCCTGGGCAGATCAGCTTGACCCAGGAACCCTTAGTCAATCGGCGCAAACGTTTCTCACGTTTGTATCGCTACTCATGCCTGCATTCTCACTCGTCAACCGTCCACGACTACCTTCCAGTGCCGCTTCACCCGGCAGACGACGCTCCCCTACCCATCACAACACCCGTTGGGGCTATACGCTGCAATGACACGACTTCGGCGGTACGCTTGAGCCCCGCTACATTGTCGGCGCGGAATCACTAGACCAGTGAGCTATTACGCACTCTTTCAAGGGTGGCTGCTTCTAAGCCAACCTCCTGGTTGTCTGTGCGACTCCACATCCTTTCCCACTTAGCGTACGCTTAGGGGCCTTAGTCGATGCTCTGGGCTGTTTCCCTCTCGACCATGGAGCTTATCCCCCACAGTCTCACTGCCGCGCTCTCACTTACCGGCATTCGGAGTTTGGCTAAGGTCAGTAACCCGGTAGGGCCCATCGCCTATCCAGTGCTCTACCTCCGGCAAGAAACACACGACGCTGCACCTAAATGCATTTCGGGGAGAACCAGCTATCACGGAGTTTGATTGGCCTTTCACCCCTAACCACAGGTCATCCCCCAGGTTTTCAACCCTGGTGGGTTCGGTCCTCCACGAAGTCTTACCTCCGCTTCAACCTGCCCATGGCTAGATCACTCCGCTTCGGGTCTTGAGCGTGCTACTGAGTCGCCCTGTTCGGACTCGCTTTCGCTACGGCTTCCCCACCCGGGTTAACCTCGCAACACACCGCAAACTCGCAGGCTCATTCTTCAAAAGGCACGCAGTCACGAG
>NZ_JBEXLP010000198.1:0-2511 GCF_040610035.1 Streptomyces sp. NPDC004542 | reverse complement strand
CCTCGCGCGGCATGATCCCGAAGACCTCGGGGTCGAACTCGTTGGCGTCGTAGAGGAATCCGCCCTGTCGGGTGTACGTCCGCCCCGCCTTCTGCGGCCGGTCCCGGCGGCGCGGTGCCCGCGCCGAGCCGCCGGCGGATGCGCTCGCCGGGCCGGTCGCCGGGTTCCCCGTCGCGCGGGTCGACCGGGCGGTCGTCCGGCGGACCGCCGACCGCTCCCGCCGCCGAGGCGAACCGGTCGTCCAGGGAATCGGCCGCGGCCGTGGACCCCGTGTCCGGGGTGGAGTCGTCGTACAACTGCCGCCACCAGTCGTCCTCGTGACGGGTGGGCCTGCCCCCCTGCTGGTTCATGCCCCTGATTGTCCACCGACCGGGCCGGATGAAAACGGGGCATCCAGAAAATCCTGCGCACGTCACCGCCGCGAACGGTGTGCCGAGTGCGCCCTTGAACGACCTTACCCGGTAACGGAGTTGCCCAGGGGGACGGACGGGCCGCCGGGCGGTCCCACCCCCCACGGGAAGACCGCCCGGCGACGACGGGAGTGACCCGGCCCCAGATCCCCTTCGCGCGCCGACGCACGTCGTGGGCCCGGGTCACCGTCTGCGCGGCCGGGTCCGGGCGACCCGGACGGCCGGTTTGTATGGTGACCGGCTTCCCTGGCAACCGGCTGTGAACCCGGCCGCGGTGCTCACACCTTGGCAGAGTGACCGGTGGTACCGCGATGACCCGCCGGGGCGGCTGTGCGCCACGGCCGGTTTCCGCCAGGGTCGCAACCGCCGCGAGGGCGCTCACGGGTGCCGGCGGTCAGTGCTCACGGGGCTGGGCGGCCCCGGACGCCTACGCCGCGGGGCGTCCCGGCGGGCCGCCGCAGCAGGGCGGCCAGGTCGACCGCGCGGGCCAGCGTCCGCGCGCCCGCGTCGTTGAAGTGCAGGTGGTCGCCGCAGTCGTAGGCGGGCCGGATCCGCTGCGGCCGGGCCGGGTCACGGACGGCCGCGTCGAAGTCGGCGACGGCGTCGAAGGCGCCGCCCGTCCGGATGAAGGCGTTGACCCGCTCGCGTACCGCCTCCCGTGCCGCCGTGAAGGCGCCGTGGCCGCCGTACGGCGTGAGGGTGGCCCCGACGACCAGGATCCCGCGGGCGTGCGCGCGGGCCACGATCGTCCGGTAGGCGTCCTCGAAGGCGGGCACGTCGCCGGAGTGCGGGGTGCCCTTGATGATGTCGTTGATGCCCTCCAGCACGATCAGCGCCCGCGCCCCGGCCCGGGCCAGGGCGTCGGCGTCGAGCCGGGTCAGGGCGCTGGGCCCGGTGCCGTCGCGCAGCAGGCGGTTGCCGGCGACCCCGGCGTTGAGGACGCCCGGGCGGCGGCCCGGGGGCAGGCCGCGGAGACGTTCGGCGAGCCGGTCGGGCCAGCGGTGGTTGGAGTCGGGGGTGGTGCAGGTGCCGTCGGTGAGGGAGTCCCCGAAGGCGACGACGCTGCCGGCGGCCGGGCCGCGGACGTCGACGCCGGTGACGTAGTACCACTGGCCGGTGACGACCGGATACGCGCTGCCGTCCTCGGCCGCGGCCACCCCGTCGCCGCCGGGGGCGGCATAGCCGGTCTGCAGGGCGGTGCGGTGGTACGTGACGGGGCCGGCCACGCTGGGCGTGTGGACCGTCACGAGCAGGTCGGCGGCGGCCGGTACGGCCAGCGGCACCGGGTCGGTGACCAGGTCCCTGCCCGGCGGCACGGTGACGGTCCGGGCACCGTCGAAGGTGGCGGTGCGCATCGAGCCGGGCACCGCGTCCGGGCCGCCCGCCCGCCGCAGGGCGACCGTGACCGCGCCGAGCCTGAGCGGCACGGTGCCGAGCCGGTTGCTCAGGCGCACCCGCAGCACCCGTCCGCCGACGCTCAGGTGCACCACGTTGCGGATGGTGAGGCCGGGCGGCGCGGACGCGGTACCGGAGGGTGCGGCCTCCCAGCTGCCGGTCCAGGCGGGCGGCACGGCCGGCGCCGGGGGGCCGGCGGCACCGGTCCCGGCCGTCGCCGCCGTGCCCGCCAGCGTCAGGAGCACCGCCGCGAGGACCCGCCCGGAGCCGACCATGTGCGCCCGCCTTTCCCGCAGATCCGCCGGAGGCGAAGGTGCCACACCCGCCCCGCGCGCGGACGGAACATCACCGCCGGACCACCCGCACGGCCGAGCGCTCAGGGCCGGCCGGCGCCAGCCCCCCGCGGCTCCACTCCCGCGCCGCCGCCAGGTGCTGGACGGCGTAGGACCGCCAGGGCCGCCAGGTGTCCGGGAGGCAGGTGCCCGGCGGGGCCACATCGGGGTCGCCCAGGGCGCGGGCGCGGACGACGGCGACGACGGCCGGGTCGAGGCCCGGCAGGGCGAGCAGCGCCGCCTCGGCGTCCTCCCGGTCGGCGCCCGGGTCCAGCCGTACGGGGCTTCGACGACGTCCGGGCTGTGACGCTCGTTCATGCGGCGGCCTCCGCGGGCCGCTCCCCGGCCATCATCAGGCCGAGTGTCTGCCTGGG
>NZ_JBEXLP010000197.1:0-2618 GCF_040610035.1 Streptomyces sp. NPDC004542 | reverse complement strand
GCGGGCTGAGCGAACTCCGTCCGCTCCAACAGCCCCGCATCCTCACCCCACATCACCTCGCGTACCGGCACCTCACCGAGGGCCTCGCACACGGCTTCGAAAGCAGCCGCGAACACCGGGAAGGCGTCGTACAACTCCCGCCCCATCCCCAGCCGCTGACTGCCCTGCCCCGTGAACACCACGGCGGTCAGCCCGTCCGAGACAGCACCCTGCCGCACGTTCGCGGCCGGCTCCCCCGTCACCACCGAAGCCAGACCGGCGAGCAGCTCAGCACGGTCCCTGCCCACGACGACTGCCCGCTGTTCCAGCGCGGCGCGCGACGAGGCCAGGGAGAACGCCACGTCCTCGACCCGTGCTTCGGGCAGCTCGCAGAGGTAGCCGTGCAGTTGTTCGGCCTGCGCGCTCACACCGGCGGCGCCTCGCGCGGAGACCACCCACGGCACGATCGAGGACCGCACGGGTGCCACGGCCTCGGCGGTCACTTCCGGTGTCTCGGCCTCCGGCGCCTCCTCCACGATGACGTGGGCGTTCGTGCCGCTGAGGCCGAACGAGGAGATGCCGGCGCGCTTGGGGTGACCGTTGTCGGGCCAGATGAGCGGGTCGGTGAGGAGCTCGATGTTGCCCGTGCTCCAGTCCACGTTGGGGGTGGGCGCGTCGACGTGCAGGGTGCGGGGCATGGTGCCGTGCCGCATGGCCATGACCATCTTGATGATGCCGCTGACGCCGGCGGCGGCCTGCGCGTGCCCGATGTTCGACTTGATGGAGCCCAGCCGCAGCGGGCGGTCCGCGGGCCGGCCCTGGCCGTAGGTGGCCAGCAGGGCCTGGGCCTCGATGGGGTCGCCGAGTCTGGTTCCCGTGCCGTGTGCCTCCACCACGTCGACCTGGTCCGCGGAGAGTTGGGCATTCGCCAACGCCTGCTGGATCACGCGCTGCTGCGAGGGCCCGTTGGGAGCGGTCAGGCCGTTGCTGGCGCCGTCGGAGTTGACGGCACTGCCACGGACCACCGCGAGGACCGGGTGCCCGTTGCGACGGGCGTCGGACAGGCGCTCGACGAGGAGCAGGCCCGCGCCCTCACCCCACCCGGTGCCGTCGGCCGCGGCGGCGAAGGCCTTGCAGCGGCCGTCGGGGGCGAGACCGCGGTCCTGGCTGAAGCCGACGAACGACACCGGGGTGGCCATGACGGTGACACCGCCGGCAAGGGCGAGGGAGCAGTCTCCTGCGCGCAGCGCCTGGATGGCCCAGTGCAGGGCGACCAGGGACGACGAACAGGCCGTGTCGACCGTCACCGCGGGGCCCTCGAGGCCGAGCGTGTAGGCGATGCGGCCGGAGGCGACGCTGGCGAGGGCGCCGGTGCCGCTGTCGGCGGAGTAGTCGTGGTAGGCGATGCCGGTGAAGACTCCGGTGCGGCTGCCCTTGAGGGACAGCGGATCTATGCCGGCCCGCTCGAAGGCCTCCCAGGCGGTCTCCAGCAGCAGCCGCTGCTGCGGGTCGGTCTCGCGGGCCTCCCGCGGGCTCATCTTGAAGAAGTCGGCGTCGAACTGGGCTGCGTCGTGCAGGAATCCGCCTTCGCGGCAGTACGTCCTGCCGGGCGTCGCGGGCTCCGGGTCGTACAGGTCCTCGGCCCAGCCCCGGTCCACGGGGAAGGAGGAGATGCCGTCACCGCCGGAGTCGACGAGGGTCCACAGGTCGTCCGGGGAGGCGATGCCTCCGGGATAGCGGCAGCTCATGGCGACGATGGCGATCGGCTCGTGCTGCCTGGCCTCCGTCTCGCGCAGGCGCCGCTTGGTCTGCTGGAGGTCCGACGTCGCGCGCCGCAGGTACTCGCGCAGCTTGTCGTCGTTGCCCATCTGCCCCTCTGCCCCTCAATCAGTGGTACTCGTACGGTTTCGTGGACGGGACGGACGCCGGTTACGCGATGCCCAGTTCGCTGTCGAGGACGTCGAAGAGCTCGTCGTCCGTGGCGGACTCGTAGTCGGTGGGGTCGTCCTCGGCCAAGGCCCCGTCGCCCGCGTCGCGCCAGGAGCGCAGCAGCGCCTCCAGCCGGCTGGTGATGCGCTGGTGGTCGCGTCCTGGCACCGTGTCGGCGGTCAGTCCGGTCAGCAGCGTCTCCAGTCGGTCCACCTCGACGAGGACCTCCTGGGCCGGGCCGTCGCCTGTCTCCGGGAGGAGCAGCCCGTCGATGTACTCCGCCGCCGCGCGGGAGGTGGGGTGGTCGAAGACGAGCGTCGCCGACAGGGACAGGCCCGTGATCCGGTCCAGCCGCTTGCGCAGTTCGACGGCGGCGAGCGAGTCGAAGCCGAGTTCCTTGAAGGCCACGTCGGGTTCCACCACGGCCGCCGAGGCGTGCCCCAGCACCGTGGCGACCTGCGCCCGTACGACCTCCAGCAGCTGCCGCACCCGCTCCTGCGGCGGGAGCGTCAGCAGCCGCCTGCGCATCTCCCGGCCCTCGTCGGCCAGGCCTTCTTCTTCGAGCTCGTCGAGCCCGGCGGAGCCGAGGCCGGCGGTTCCGGTCTGCGCGTCGATCCAGTAGCGCCGGCGCTGGAAGGCGTAGGTGGGCAGGTCGACGCGGGTGGCGTCACGGCCGGTGAAGAAGCCGTCCCAGTCGACGCCCGCGCCGG
>NZ_JBEXLP010000196.1:0-2711 GCF_040610035.1 Streptomyces sp. NPDC004542 | reverse complement strand
CACGACGCCGGCCTGGTCGTGGCCGCGCTGAACATGGCAGCGGCCACCCGCGGCGGTGACGTCCGTGGCGTGATCTTCCATTCGGACCGCGGGAGCGAGTACGCCTCCCGGAAGTTCGCCCGCGCCTGCCGCAAACTGGGCGTCACCCAGTCCATGGGCCGGGTCGGCTCGTGCTTCGACAACGCCGTCAACGAGGCGTTCAACAGCGTCCTCAAGGTCGAGTACGTTCACCGTCACACTTTCCGCACCCGCACCGAGGCGCGGATCAGGATCGCCACGTGGATCACCGACTTCTACAACACCCGCCGACTACACAGCGTGTGCGGGTTCAAGAGCCCGATCGACTACGAGAACGAGTACTGGGCCGGCCTCACCATGGGACTGGCTGCATAGGAAGGACTCCACAGTTCGAGGGGATTGACACCGTCCGGCTCCCGCTGGACGACACAACCGCTGCGGTGGTCCAGCGCTACGACGAGTACGGCAATCCCCTCAACGACACCGCGTCTGCCACCTACGGCTGGCTCGGCGGCTACCAGAGGTCGTCCGACACCATCAGCGGTCTCGCCCTCATGGGAAGCCGCCTCTACAGCCCCGCCACCGGCCGCTTCCTGCAGACCGACGCGGTCTACGGAGGCAATGTCAACGCTTACGTGTATCCGCCGGATCCGGTCAACGCCTATGACCTGGACGGACGTTTCGTCATCGTCATCCCGGTGGTCATCGCGCTGGACTGGGCCCTCGGCGCGCTTATCGCGCTGATCGTCGCCACGGTCTCGGTGTGGATCTGCCACGTCTTCGGCTGTTCACTCACCGCGTCGGGGACCGGGGTGCGGGTGCCGTGGCCGGACAAAAACTCCAAGAAGTCGAAGAAGGAGAAGAATACCCGCTATTACGGCTACAAGATTTACCGCAAGAACGGCGGGCGAATCTACAAGTACGGCATCACCAAGGTCGGAGGTTCCCGCCCGAGATCGCAGATCAGATCATGCCAGCGGTACTATAATAAAGCGTGCGGATACAAGCTGATCTGGCGAGGCAAGGGCTGGTACAACGCTCGCGTCTGGGAAGCCACGAAGATCTTGAAGTATGTCGCCCATCACGGGCACTGCCCACCCGGTCAGTACAAGAGCTGCCGCTGATTCGGCGCTTTCGAAGGGGCTGTCCCGGTTCTTCCGGGGCAGCCCTGCCGCTATGGGAAAGGAACGGCTGTGAACAAGGACCAGTTCTGGAAGGCCATCTGTGAACTGGACGGGTACGCCGACGACGAGTCTGTATATGACCTCCGCGAACTGCTTCTCGGGGAGGACGCGGAAGACGTCGCCGCATTTCAGGTACTCCTCGATGAGCAACTCGCCGTACTGTCCGCGCGGGCGGCGGAAGCCGGTGTGGAACTGGACGAAGCGGAAGCGTGCGCGGTGGTGGCGGCCGGTCGCGAGGCATACGAAGCCGTTCTCGCCGATCCCGCCGAATTCGGTCGGCGCGATTGGGACACCGAGGACGCTCTCGCCCTGCGCGAGACAGCGGCGGATGTCCTCGAATTCCTCGGGGGACTCCCCGACTTCGCCGAGGGCGACGAATGGCTCCATGTTTCCTTCGGTTCGGACTTCACCATCCCGTCCGCCTACGAAAATGCGGTCGAGAGTCTCGCCGAGTCCATCGACAGGTCCCCCGAGTGGCGCCGCTGGTGGCAGGGTGCCGAATCCCCCAGGCTGTTCGTCTTCCTGGAACTGATGAAATCCCCTGAACTTCGCGAACCGCCGCACCTGCGTCGCAGGCGCGAGAGCGTGGAGTTCAGCATGAGCATCGACCCGCAGAACGTCCGCGGCCTACGCCTGCCCGGCAGGGGTGGGAAGGCATCCGAGGTGGCCCGGGGTGACCTGATGGCATGTCTGAACCGCGTGGCGGAGGAGTTGTCCCTGGAGTCGGTCCCGCCGCTTCCCTGACCGACCCGAGGGGGCCCTGCCTCAGCAGGGCCCCCTCGGGCTCCCGTTTGTTCCGCAAGGCTTGTGACCCTTGCCCTGCGTGATCCACCCCATGAAGTCCCTGGATCCTCGCCAGCCTTGCGCCCTGCATCCCAACGGCAGGGCTCCGTCGTTCTCGTGATCGGCCGGGATGATCACTTGAGTCCGAGGGTTGCCAGCGGCCGGGCCATGTCCCGTCCGTGATGGCGCAAGCCCTCGGCGATGTTGTCCCGCCCGGCCAGACGGAGTGCGCCGATGGCCAGGTTCCGCAGGGAGGCCATCACCCGGGGCGCGCTGCCGGTCCGCACCCGCGAGGCGTCCTCCCCGAATGTCACATCCCTGATGTGGTGTTCACGATTCTCGATTGCCCAGTGCCCACGCACACGTTCGGCCAGGTCAGCGGCTGTTGCCTGGTGGGCACTCAGGCTGGTGACCGCGTAGATGCGTTCGAGCGACACCTTGCCGGTGCGCACCGTGCGCCGCCGACGGACGATCTGCAGCGCCTGGCCAGCGTGTGGGAACGGCAGTCGCGGCACCGTGACGGCCTTCAGACGACGGATCTCGTCGCGGCCGTGAGCGGTGGCCCGGGTGCGGTCCATCAGCGGCACCTCTTTCCAGGGAAGATCCTTCACCAGCGCGTGCAGGGTCGGGGTAGAGTCAACCGCGCGGCGCGGTGCCCTCGGTGGGGTCGTTTCCGCGCGGCTGCTCCCCGAACCGGACGTGCGGGCTTTCCCCGCATCCGGCTCT
>NZ_JBEXLP010000195.1:0-2741 GCF_040610035.1 Streptomyces sp. NPDC004542 | reverse complement strand
GCGGCGTTGGCGGCGTTCGCGCTGAGCGCGACGGCGGCCGCGGCCGCGGTGGTCAGCACGGTGACACGCGTGCGACTGGGCTGCTTGGGTCGACGATGGGACGCCACAGGGGCGAACTCCTTCTGAGTGATCACCTGATCGAGGGCTCGGGCATGACCTTAATGACTTTCCTATGAACAGATCAAATGTTTGCATGACGGCCAAGTCCCGGAAGGCGACCGGCACAACGCGCACAGCGTCCGTTCCGACCGCGCGGTGAACACCCACCCGCGTTCATCCGTATCCCTCGCCGTACGTCCGTCCAGCCGCGCAACCGCCTTCGGAGTCGACACGTGTCCCAGCAGCAACGGCGTACCGGCCCGGCCCCCGCGCCCTTCGCCACCCGACTGGTCCGCGGTGCCGCCCTCGCCGGCAGCCTGGCCCTCGTCCCACTGGCCGCGGCCTGCGGCGGGGGCGAGGAAGAAGGGGCCGCCGGGGCCAAGGCGTCGAAGAGCCCGGCGGTGTCCGCCCAGCGGGCCCAGGTCGTGGCCCCCGCGAAGGTGGAGGTCATCGCCGCCCTGACGGACTGCGAGGTCGAGATCCGCATTGACGCCGACGAACTGCGCGAGGGTGTCTGCCACACCAAGGACGGCGACTACCCACCACGTTCCCCGAGGAGCGGTACAAGGAGACCTGGCTGGACACGATCAACCCCTACCAGGGCACCTACCTGGTCGGCGCCCGCTGGGTGGTCAGCGCCCAGCCGGACATGCTCAGGCGGTTCCGGACCACACTCGGCGGGACCATCGTCCACATGACCGGCACCCGTCCGAGCGCCGCCCCGAGCCCCACCTGAGTTTCCGCAGCTCAGTGCCTCCTTATCGGAGATGACAACGGTCACCGGTGCAGCCTTTGCCGGTTCCCCCGCCGATGCGTTTCACTGCGGTCGGGTATCCGACACGAGGGGGAAGGCATTCAGCATGGGCGATCACCAGCACGACCCCGTGACGGGGCACGGGCACGACGACCACGAGCACGGTCACGGCGCGGGCGGGCACGCCGGCCACTCCCATGGTGTGTCGGCGGACGCCGACCGCCGCTGGCTGGCCCTCGCCCTGACCCTGATCACGGTGTTCATGGCCGCCGAGGTCGTCGTCGGCATCGTCGCGAGCTCCCTGGCCCTCATCTCCGACGCGGCGCACATGCTCACCGACGCCGCCTCGATCGTCCTCGCCCTCGTCGCGATGCGGCTGTCGGCCCGCCCCGCCCGCGGCGGTTTCACGTACGGCCTCAAACGCGCGGAGATCCTCTCCGCTCAGGCCAACGGTCTGACCCTGCTGCTGCTCGGGGCGTGGCTGGCGTACGAGGCGGTGCGCCGGCTCATCAGCCCGCCCGAGGTGGCGGGCGCTCTGATGCTGGGAACCGCGCTCGCCGGCATCGCCGTGAACGTGGTCGCCACCTGGTGCATCTCCAAGGCCAACCGGAGTTCCCTGAACGTCGAGGGCGCCTACCAGCACATCCTCAACGACCTGTTCGCCTTCGTCGGCACCGCCGTCGCCGCGCTGATCGTCGTGCTCACGGGCTTCGCCCGCGCCGACGCCATCGCCACGCTCGTCGTGGTCGCCCTCATGTTCAAGGGCGGCTACGGGCTGGTGCGCGACTCCGGACGGATCTTCCTCGAGGCCGCTCCGGTCGGCTACGACCCCGACGCGATCGGTGACGAACTCGCCGCGCAACCGTCCGTCGTGGAGATCCACGATCTGCACGTGTGGACCATCACCTCCGGCGAGCCCGCCCTCTCCGCCCACGTACTGGTCGAGCCGGGCGGGGACTGCCACGCCGTGCGCCGGCACCTCCAGCAGCTGCTGCGCGACACGCACCGCATCGGCCACGCCACCCTCCAGGTCGACCATCTCGGAGAGGACGCGGACGTCGCGGAACTGCTGCAGATCAGCACGCCGTCGCCCGAGCCGGCGGAGCACTGCGACGACGCCCACGGCCCCGTGCACCGCCCGGGCCCGCACGAGCACTGACGCTCCGCCTCTCCCCGCCCCGCGCGAGACCCCGGCACACCCGGCCGTCGCCCGCCACGCGGACCGCGGTCATCGGGGGCCCGGCCTGTGGGCGGCCAGCCGTTCGCGGGCCGCGGTGTAGGTCTCGGCGTCCAGCTCACCCGAGGCGAAGCGGCGATCGAGGATCTCCTCCGGTGTCTCCCGTGGCGGCTGCCCGGGCTCGTGCCCGCCGTCCCGGCCGGTGGGGTGCTGCGTGAGCCGGACCACCGCCCACACGACGAGGCCGAGCAGCACGATCCACACGAGGGGCATGAAGGCCATCCAGGCCCAGCCACCGCCGTCCCAGTACCTCACTGTGCTCACCTCCCGGCGAGGCTTCCCCCTCTCACTGTCCCTCCGGACGGGGGGCGGTGCCAAGGCTGTCCGGCCCCTGTGCCGAGTGCTCCGCACCACGCCGGGTCGTGCGATGGCAGGTTCTGGTCAAGGGTGGACCAGACGTCTGAAGTGCCCTCCCCTCGGGTGATCGGGTCTCCTGCGACGGCCGTATCCCTGCCTGTTCGGGAGGTCCTGATGTCAGCCCCGGCCCATAAGAGACGATGGCTCACGATCTGCGCCATCGCCGCATCCGCCGGACTGCTCGCGCTGCCCGCGAGCGCCGCGCCCGGGCGAGGGCACGGCAGCCCCTTCGGGGTCCGCACGGAGGCGTCCGTCGACGTCTCGGCTTGGCCGTGCGGACCCGAGGACGCGGCC
>NZ_JBEXLP010000194.1:0-2824 GCF_040610035.1 Streptomyces sp. NPDC004542 | reverse complement strand
GCGCTGGACACCGTCAGCGAGGTCTTCTCGGTCACCGGCACCTACGACCTGATCGCCATGGTCCGGAGCGGTTCCGGCCCTCCCGCCGTTCCGGAGGAACGGTGGGTCAGCAGCCAGCGGATCCGGGGGGCAGCGGATCAGCGGATCAGCGAGTCAGCGGATCAGCGAGTCAGCGGGTCCGCCGTCCCGGCATGAACGTGAACACCGCCGTGCCCAGCAGGATGACCGTGCCCGCGACCAGGCCGAGGGCCTTGAGGGCACCGTGGCCGCTCGCGCCCGTCTCGGCCAGGCCGCCGCTGCCGCTGCTGCCGCCGGTGGCGGAGGAGCCGCTCCCTCCGGAGGTGGAGGAGCCGCCCGACGCTCCGCCGGCCTGCTCGCTGGTGTCGAGGGTGAGGGAGACCTCGGCCTTGGTCGGCGTGCAGGTCGTCGTCGTACCGAGGGCCTTGATCGTCAGTACGCCCGGGGACAGGGTCGACTTCCCGGTCGCGCCCGGCTTGTAGATGCCGGTGAGGTCCGGGATCGTGATCGGGTCGCCGCTCTTGATGTCGGCGGAGTTCGCCGGGCCCTCGACGTGCACCGTGCCCTTGTCCGCGCCGCCCAGCGCCACCTCCATCGACGGCTTCACGGAGCCCTTGGGGATGTCGGCCGGGCTGTCCATCACCGACTTCTTGAACCGCACGGTGAGGCCGAAGTCGCCGCCGTCCTTCTTGGCGTTGATCTGCACCGGCGAGGTCGCGTTCTTGTCGCCGATGGGCGTCTTGCACGCGTACGGGACCTGGACCTCCTTGCCGGTGAAGTCGGTCTGGCCGGTGCCGTCACTGGGGTCGGCCGTGGCGGTGGGGGTCGCGCTCTTGGTGGGGGTCGGGCTCTTGGTGGGGGTCGGGCTCTTGGTGGGGGTGGCCGTGCCCGTCGGCGTGCCGGTGCCGGTCCCGCCGCCCGCCGTCACCTCGATGGTCGCCGCCGGCTGCACCGTCTCGGTCGGCGTGCACTTGGTGTCCGTCGACATCGCGTTGACGGTGTAGGCGTCCGGCGTCAGCTTCACCTCACCGGCCGTGGTCAGCTTCAGCGAGCCCTTCATGTCGGCCAGCACCATGGCGCCGCCCTTGGGGATCGCCGGGTTCTCGCGCGGCCCCTGCATCGCGACGTCCGCAGCCTGTGCCCCGGACGCCTTGAGGGTGCCGGACGGCTGGACCGAGTTCGCGGGCAGGTCGATGATGTCCGGGTTCTTCGACGCGGCCTGGGTGAACTTCCACACCACGTCCACCGTGTCGCCCACCTTCGCCGTGGCCGGCGCGGTGATCTCCACCTTCGTGGTGCCGTCGACGGGGTCGATGCCCGCGGGCGGCACGCAGTGGGTGGCGTACGAGACCTCGGCGGCCTGGGCGGACCCGGCGCTCACGCCGAGCAGCGCGCCCGCCGAGCAGAGCACCAGCACGGCACCCGCCGCGCCGGCCCGCCGCACGCGGGGTACGCCGGGTGCGCCGGCCGGTGTCACTCTCCTTCGCTTGCTCACGGGGGTCCCTTCCTGGTGGGAGTCGTAGGACTCGTCGGGCGGTCGTCGTGCGGTGCGGAGAGCCGGCCGGCGGCGCCCGGATGGGAGTCCGGGGTGAACCACGGCAGGGTCGGGGTGGGGGTGGGGGTGGGGGTCGGCGGGTTCCGCGGCGGCCGGGACCCCGGCAGCCGCAGGGCCGACGCGGCCCGGCGGGGCCGAAGCCGCCGCCCGCCACCCGCCCGGCGCGGCAGGCGCGGCCGGATGCGGTCCACCACCGCCATTCCGGCGCGGAACAGCGCGGCCGGGACGACCACGCAGAGCAGCAGCCAGAACAGCGTCACGCCCCAGGGGCGGCCCACGCCCCAGGGCTGCTCGGCGAGCACTTCGCCGCCGTACTTCAGGGAGACGGTGTAGTCGCCGTGCGCCCCGGCGGCGAGCTCGACCGGCAGCTCGATCCGCGCCTTCTTCCCGGGGGCGAGGGTGCCGCGCCAGTGCTGGTCGTCCCACTGGGGGGCGAAGACGCCGTGCGCGGCGCCGACCTGGAAGACCGGGTCCTTGATGGCGGAGGAGCCGACGTTGCCGACGGTGAAGACCAGGGTGCGGGACGGTGGCGCCCCGAACCAGGTGAGCAGCCCGTCGGCCCCCGCCAGCCGGGTGTCGCTGAGGAGGGACAGCGTGCCGCCGGAGGGCTCGGCGGGCAGCGGCCGGACCGGGTGCCCGGCGACCTCGAACACCGCGTCGGCGTCCGCCTTCGCGCCGGTGACGGTGGCCACGTGCACCACGCACGGGCACGGCACCGGCGGCTCGGCGACCGGCAGCTTCTTGCTGAAGCCGCCCTTGGCGTCCGTGGTGACGGCCCGGCCGTCCGCGTTGGCGCAGGAGTTGGTGCCGCCGATCACCCCGCGGGACGGAGTGGCCCGCCCGCAGATCAGCACCATCAGCAGCGCGTGCGGTCGCCAGCCGCCGCCGCTGACGGTGATCGAACCACCGGTGCCCGCCTGGGACTCGGACAGCGTGACACCCGGCCCGGACGCCGCCGAGGCGTTGCCCGCCAGGGGCAGCAGGAGCAGCGCGAGGACCGCCAGCAGCGCCGGAATCCGCCTCTTGCCGCTCACCGCACGGCTCCCGCCGGCCGCGGCTGCCCGACCGGTGCTCCGGCCTCCGGCGGACGGTGCCGGCGTCGACGCCGCCGTACGGCGAAGGCGACCGCCCCGGCGGCCACCGCCGCCGCCGTCCCCGTCACCGCGCCCCACGGCACGAACCGCGCCGAGGTGCCCGCCGTGGCGTGTGCACCGCCCGGCGCCGTCACCGTCAGCCGCACGTCGACCGCGT
>NZ_JBEXLP010000193.1:0-2878 GCF_040610035.1 Streptomyces sp. NPDC004542 | reverse complement strand
GGAGGCCGATGTATGCGTTCAGGGAGCGTGAGGTGCCTGAGGCGTCGATGAACTCGGTGTCGGCGGGTGGGTCCTGGATGGGTGCGTCGGGTTCCTGGCCTTGGTGGGCGTAGTGGTCGCGCAGGGCTTGGAGGGCTTGTGCGGACACCGTCCGCCGGATGGCGGAGGGCTTGTTGCCGACATTGGTGGGCAGGCCGGCGGCGATCAGGGCCTCCACGCCCTCCACCGACACACCCGTAGTCCCTCTGTACACGTCGCTGAACCATTTGCCGAGCACGGTCGGGGTACCAGCACCCGTCAACGGGTGCCTGTTACGAGGGAGTTGTGGTATGTCGCGGGGGTTGGCGTCGTAGTAGTGGCGCAGGGCGCGGGCGGCGTGGAACGGGTCGATGGCCGCGCGCCGTATGTGGGTGCTGAGCTGGAGGTGGGTGACGACCTTGTCGGGCAGTCTGTGACCTTCGGGGAGTTGTACGCCGTGGGTGCGCAGGAGGCCGATGTATGCGGTGAGAGAGCGTGAGGTGCCTGAGGCGTCGATGAATTCGGTGTCGGCGGGTGGGTCCTGGATGGGTGCGTCGGGTTCCTGGCCTTGGTGGGCGTAGTGGTCGCGCAGGGCTTGGAGGGCTTGCGCGGACACCGTTCGCCGGATGGCGGAGGGCTTGTTGCCGGCAGCGGTGGTGGGCAGGCCGGCGGCGATCAGGGCCTCCACGCCCTCCACCGACACACCCGTTTCCCCTCTGTACACGTCGTGGAACCACGTACCAGGGACGTCCGGGGCGCCAGCGCCCGTCAACGGCTTTTTTTGAGAAGGGAGTTTTCTTGGGGCGCTGGTCTGGTTGTTCGTGTAGTAGTGCTCCAGGGCGCGGGCGGCGTGGAACGGATCAACGCCCGCGCGCCGGGCCGGGGTGGGGGTGCTGAGCTGGAGGTGGGTGACGACCTTGTCGGGCAGTCCGTGACTGCTGGGGAGTTGTACGCCGTGGGTGCGCAGGAGGCCGATGTATTGGGTCAGGGAGCGTGAGGTGCCTGAGGCGTCGATGAATTCGGTGTCGGCGGGTGGGTCCTGGAGGGGTGCGTCGGGTTCCTGGCCTTGGTGGGCGTAGTGGTCGCGCAGGGCTTGGAGGGCTTGCGCGGACACCGTTCGCCGGATGGCGGAGGGCTTGCCGGGGATGGTGGTGGGCAGGCCGGCGGCAAGCAGGGCCTCCACGCCCTCCACCGACACACCCGTATTCCCTCTGTACACGTCGTGGAACCACGTACCAGGGACGTCCGGGGCGCCAGCGCCCGTCAACGGCTCCGTTTGAGGAGGGAGTTTTCTTGGGGCGCTGGTCTGGTTGTTCGTGTAGTAGTGGTCCAGGGCGCGGGCGGCGTGGAACGGATCGATGCCCGCGCGCCGGGTGTGGGTGTCGAGTTGGAGGTGGGTGACGACCTTGTCGGGGAGGCCGTGGCCTTCGGGGAGTTGCACATTGTGGGTGCGCAGGAGGCTGATGTATGCGGTGAGGGAGCGTGAGGTGCCTGAGGCGTCGATGAATTCGGTGTCGGCGGGTGGGTCCTGGATGGGTGCGTCGGGTTCCTGGCCTTGGTGGGAGTAGTGGTTGCGCAGGGCTTGGAGGGCGTGCGCGGACACCGTCCGTCGGATGGCGGAGGGCTGGTCGCCGGTGGTGGGCAGGCCGGCGGCGATCAGGGCCTCCACGCCCTCCACCGACACACCCGTATTCCCTGTGTACACACTGTGGAACCAGATACCAGGGATGTCCGGGGCGCCAGCGCCCTTCAACGGCTTCCTTGAAGGAAGGAATTGTCCTCGGGCGTCGGGCTTGTTGTTCGTGTAGTAGTGGGCCAGGGCACGGGCGGCATGGAAGGGATCGATGCCCGTGCGCCGGGCTTGGGCGGGGGTGCTGAGCTGGAGGTGGGTGACGGCCTGGTCGGGCAGCCCGTGACCCTTAGGGAGTT
This sequence comes from Streptomyces sp. NPDC004542, assembly GCF_040610035.1. Taxonomy (NCBI): domain Bacteria; kingdom Bacillati; phylum Actinomycetota; class Actinomycetes; order Kitasatosporales; family Streptomycetaceae; genus Streptomyces; species Streptomyces sp. NPDC004542. The sequence goes on along the minus strand of NZ_JBEXLP010000193.1, from coordinate 931 downwards.
GTACGCGGTGGGTGCGCAGGAGGCTGATGTATGCGGTGAGGGAGCGTGAGGTGCCTGAGGCGTCGATGAACTCGGTGTCGGCGGGTGGGTCCTGGACGGGCCCGTCAGGTTCCCGGCCCTGGGGGACGTAGTGGTCATACAGGGCTTGGAGGGCTTGCGCGGACACCGTTCGCCGGATGGCGGAGGGCTTCTTGTTGGGGGTGGTGGTGGGCAGGCCGGCGGCGATCAGGGCCTCCGCGCCCTCCACCGACACACCCGTATGCCCTGTGTACACACTGTGGAACCACGTACCAGGGACGTCCGGGGCGCCAGCGCCCTTCAACGGCTCCCTTGGAGGAAGGAATTGTCCTCGGGCGTCGGGCTTGTCGTTCGTGTAGTAGTGGTCCAGGGCGCGGGCGGCGTGGAACGGATCAACGGCCGTGCGCCGGGCGGGTGTGGGAGGCAGGAAGAGGATCTCGTCGGCTTCCGGCAGGCCCGCCTCCCGCAGACGGGCGAACGTGGGAGGCGCTACCGCCACCCTGCCCCGACTGATGGCGCCCAGCCAGCGTCCCAGGTAGATGTCCCTGCCACCGGCCGACACCGTCCAGTCAGAGCCAGGAAGCCGATCCGCCTTGGCACGACGGTTGTGCTGGTAGAACCGCCGCAGGTGATCAACGACCTCACCGACCGTCAGCCCGCTCTTGCCCACCTTGTCGTCCTGGGCTTCCTCGGCCGCCCTCAGTCGCTCGGAGCCCTGCGTGGTGTAACCGGTGCGCTCCAGGGCCTGGAGAGTCTGCGGAGTGAGTGCTGTCCGCCCCGCCGCCACGCCCTGCAGCCAGCCGTGCAGGTCCACCGGGTACTCCTGCCCGAGCAGTGAGACCGGCCCGGGCTCCGCTGTCACACCCGTACCCTGCTGCACGAACAGGTCCCGCACACGAGACAGCCACCACGC
>NZ_JBEXLP010000192.1:0-3278 GCF_040610035.1 Streptomyces sp. NPDC004542 | reverse complement strand
GGCGCCCTCGCCTCCACCCTCACCTACGACACCACCACCCGCACCACCCGCGTCACCGACTCCCTCGGCCACACCCGCGTCTACGAACACAACGAAGCACTTCGCCTGGTGCGCGAAACCGACCCGCTCGGCCATGTCACAAGCCAGGAATGGGACCGCGAACTGCAACTCGTAGCAGTTACCGACCCACTCGGCCACACCATCCGGTACGACTACGACGAGCAGGGCCACGTGGTGTCGGTCACTCGCCCTGACGGCCGGACGGCGCACTCTGCGTACAACACGCTCGGTCTCCCCACGTCGATCATCGAGGCGGACGGGACGGAGTGGCGCAGGGAATACGACGAGTGCGGCAATCTCATCGCCGCCACGGACCCGTCTGGCGTCGTGACAAGGTCGGTCTACGACTCGCGTGGCTGTCTCACAAGGGTCGTGGATGCCCTTGGCCACACGACCTGGGTCCAGTGCGATCTCGCAGGCCTGCCGGTAACCGTCACGAACCCTCTTGGCGCGATCACCCGCTACGAACGCGACGCCTTCGGGCGACCCCTCATCGTCACGGGCCCGGCAGGTGACGTGACCCGGCTCAAGTGGACGGCAGAGGGCCGCCTGACCCGACGCACCGCTTCCGACGGCACGATCGAATCATGGACGTACGACGGTGAAGGCAACTGCATCAGCCACACCGACCCCGGGGGCAGGGTCACACGCTACGAGTACACGCACTTCGACCTGGTGGCAGCCCGCACAGAGGCAGACGGGTCGCGTTACGAGTTCGCATACGACACGGAGCTGCGCCTGACGCGAGTTGCCGGACCGCGGAACCTGACGTGGAACTACACATACGACCCGGCAGGGCAACTGATCGCGGAGTCCGACTTCGACGATCTCGTCCTTGCTTATGCCTACGACGCGGCAGGCCGCCTGACCTCCCGCACCAACGCACTCGGGCAAACCGTGTCATTTGAACACAACGCGCTGGGTCAGGTGGTGCGCAAGGACGCTGCCGGTCGTGTCACCTCATACGTGTACGACGTGACGGACCAGCTCGCTCGCGCGGTCGGCCCTGACGGGACGACGCTGGAGGTGCAGCGCGATCGGTTCGGCCGCGTGCAGTCGGAGACGGTTGACGGCCGCACCATGGCCTACGCCCATGACGAGTTGGGCCGACTGACAACCCGCACCACACCCGCAGGTGCGATCACAACGTGGTCGTACGACGCGGCAGGCCGTCGTATCGGGATGGTGGCATCGGGCCGACCGATCAATGCCACCTACGACGCTGCGGGCCGGGAAGTGGCGCGCAGCGTCGGAAATGCGGTCGCCCTGGAGCACTCTTTCGACGTACTGGGTCGCCTGACGGCCCAGTCGGTGACGGCAACAGGTGGTCACCTCGTCCAGCACCGCAGCTACACCTATCGCGCCGATGGCGCCCTGATCGGCATTGACGACAGGCTCAGCGGCTCTCGTCGCTTTCATCTGGACGTGGCGGGCCGGGTGACATCGGTGAACGCCGCGAACTGGACAGAGACGTACGTCTACGACTCGGCAGGCAACCAGACGCAGGCCCACTGGCCGGAGAGTCATTCGGGGGGAGCGGCGCTCGGCGCGCGTGAGTACACAGGCACTTGCATCACCCGGGCGGGCCGGGTCCGCTACGAGCACGATGCTCTGGGCCGTATCACCATGCGCCAGAAGCCCCGCCTTTTCCGCAAGCCGGACACCTGGCGCTACGAGTGGGACGTCGAAGACCGGTTGACGGCAGTGACGACCCCCGACGGCACCCGCTGGCGCTACGCCTACGACCCACTCGGCCGCCGCACGACCAAACTGCGCCTGTCCGACGACGGCAAAACGGCTGTCGAACGTGTGGTGTTCACCTGGGACGGCACCGTCCTCGGCGAGCAGACAACCACGTCCCCGAACCTACCGCATCCGGTCACGCTCACCTGGGACTACGAAGGAACCGCTCCGATAGCCCAGACGGAACGCATAACGGTGGCGGGAGCGCCTCAGGAGGAGGTCGACTTCCGCTTCTTCGCGATCGTCACGGACCTGGTCGGCAGCCCGAGTGAACTTATCGACGAGCGGGGCGACATAGCCTGGCGTGCCCGCAGCACCCTCTGGGGTGAGACCGCCTGGCCGGTCGGCAGCACGGCGTACACACCGCTCCGCTTCCCTGGCCAGTACTTCGACCCCGAAACAGGTCTTCATTACAACTACTTCCGCCACTACGATCCACAGACGGCTCGATACCTGACCCCGGATCCGCTCGGACTCGCCGCATCCCCTAATCCCCGTAATTACGTCGTCAATCCGCATATGTGGACGGACTCGCTAGGACTGACGCCATGCCTGACATCACCCAAGAGCGCAACCGAACTCCGCAATTCTCCCGGAGCGGCCACCGGAGGGTTTTCACTTCCCTCGGTTTCCGGAAAATGGCTGAGGGGGTCGGAAGGCAATGCCGGGCGAATACCGGGGCAGGTGGCCAAAGCACTACACGGAAGGGAGTTTTCCAGCTTCAATGACTTCCGGAAGGCCTTTTGGGAACAGGTTTCCAAGCATCCGGAGCTGGCGGGCCAGTTCAGCAAGTCAGGGCAGACGGCAATGGCAGCCGGTAAGTCACCATTTGTGCTGGAGGGGCAACAGGTTCCTGGCCAGTACAGGTACGTGCTACATCATGTTCAGCCAATCCAGCGCGGCGGTGGCGTGTACGATCTTGACAACATCGTCGTCGTCACGCCGCGCTATCATAAGGAAATACTGGACGGCAGTTATCACTTCGGAAATTGACCTCACGAGTAGACTTAAGGAGGTGCGGGGCAATGCTCCGTAAAACGCGCGAGGAACTGATTTACATTGTCCAGCAGCTTATCGATGCCACCTTGCCGGAAGAGGAAGAAGATCGCCTGCTCGAAGAATTGAAAGAGAGCGTTCCACACCCGCGGGTCAGCGACCTCATCTATTACTCGGATCCGGCTTTGACGGCTGAAGACGTGGTGGACCAGGCTCTCTCATACCGTCCGATCGAGCTGTAGCCCGCAAAGACGCCGAGCAGGCCCGCCCAGGACCCCTGCCGAAGACCTGCCGCTGGTCGGCGCTGACGGCGCCGGCCCGGCCGACCCCACCGACGAGCACCGGACCAGCCTCCAGTGACGACGGCACGCGACACGGTCTAGCCGCCGCACTCGAACCAGACCGTCTTCCCGCCCCCGGTCACGGGCTCCACCCCCCACTTCCCCACCACGGCGTCGAGCAGCAGCAGCCCCCGCCCG
>NZ_JBEXLP010000191.1:0-3394 GCF_040610035.1 Streptomyces sp. NPDC004542 | reverse complement strand
CGACCGGCTCAGCCACGGACTCGTGCTCGATCGTCATCTCACTCACTTGGCGTCTCCATGATCAACAGATCCGCCGTTGATTAGACACTCCCGGCCGCCGCGAACCCCCGGATTGCAAGGGTTCATTGGACGCGTCGCCGGCCTGTCGTCATTTAATTGTTTGACGACAGGCCGGAGGTGCTAGGTTGCAGCGCTCCGAATGCCGAGGGCGATGAGTACCGCTGATGTGGTCGTGGCAGCCGTGCACTTGAAGCGGGGTTTCTGCAGGGTGCGTGAGGCGCGCCGGACAAGGAAGGTCCAGGCGGCGAGCCAGAGCGCGATCAGCAGCGCGTGGGCGGTGGCCAGTGTCAGGATTTGGCCGCCGAAGGACTGGTGGGGTGCGATGAACTGGGGGACCAGAGTCAAGTAGATAGCTGCCGCCTTCGGGTTGAGAACGTTGGCGAGCAACGCTTGGGCGTAGACGGACTCAGCGCGCTTCGGTAGGTGTTGTCGGTGGGGGGGTGGGTGCCGCGTTCGGTGTGGCGGAGCGCCATGTCCATATTCCCAGGCCGATGAGGTAGACGGCACCGATGAGCTTGACGGCGGTGAAGGCCAGGCTGGAGTGCATGACCAGGGCTGACAGGCCGGCTATGGCGAGAGTGGCGTGGATGTACAGGCCGGTGACTGTGCCGAGGATGACGGGAAGAGCCTGCCGGCGGCCGCTGTCGGTGACGTGCTGAATCAGCAGGGCCAGGCTGGCTCCGGGGGGGGCGATCAGGGGCAGGACCGCGACCAGGAACGCGGCGACGGCGTAGGGATGGACCACGATGCTTCCGGGGCATTTGCGCGAGGGATCAGAGGACGACGCGGTAGTGGGTGGTCAGGCGCCGGTCGTCGTCCAGGATGTGGAACGCGAGGCCGGGCGGCTGGTCTCGGTCCGCGGCCTGATCGCCTTCCCATGGCATGCGCAGGGTCCAGGTGATGGCCGGTCCGACGATCAGCGGACGCGCGGCGAAGGTCGAGGCGGCCGCGGTGTGGGCGTGGCCCGTGAGGACGGCGGCGACCTGCGGGTGCGCATCGATCAAGTCGGCCAGGTCTCGGGGCTGTTCGAGCATGCAGGAGTCGGGCAGGGGGTGATGGAGTTCGACCGGCGGCTGGTGGAAGGCGATCAGTGCCGGGGTGTCCTGTGTCCGGGCAGTGAGGGTGGTGTCGATCCAAGCGAGTGTTTGGGCGTCGAGGCGTCCCTCGTCGCGGCCAGGGATGGTGGAGTCGCACATCAGGATGGTGGTGCCCGCGATGTGGTGGGCCTGATTGATCGGGCCGTGTTCGGGTGCCTCTCCGAGCAGGGCCTTGCGGTAGGCCGGTCGTGCGTCGTGGTTCCCGGGGCAGGTGAGCACTGGGAAGGGGGCGGTCAGGATCTGAGCTGCTTCCTCGTACTCGGCCTCCTCGCCGTGATCGGCGATGTCCCCGGTGACCAGGAGCGCGTCAACCGGGTGGGGCAGGGCTCGCAAGTAGTCCATGACGCGGATGGCGCGTTGGGTTGCCCTCTCGCTGCCGTCCAAGTGCAGGTCGCTGATGTGCGCAAGCAGCGTCATTTCGCAGTCTCCTCCAACGGTGGGCTCAGCCGCCGTCCTATGCCAGGGCAGGTGTCCCCACCCACTCCGACTAACGGAAGTTTTCGTTTTTCCGTTAGGGACCTTAACTTGTGTTTTTACCTCGCTCGCGCCGTGTTCGAGTCGGGTCGGCTCTCCGGGTTCGTGCCGTGCTGGTGGCCTGCGCCTACGGCGGGCCGGGTAGCGCGGATGGTGTTGCGGCGTCCTGGCGGTCGTCCGGGGCCTGCTGTGGCGGGTTTACGCATTCCGGTCGGGCTGGGCAGGTGTGGGCGGATGCGGCGAAACCCGCGGCGGACTCGGGCGGGGGTCAACTGCCTTGTCGCCTTGGGGCGTTCCCAGGGCCGGCGGTGGTCCTCGGCGAAGGGACGGGCGAGCCGTAGCTGGGTGTATGCGGCGATCACGAGCCAGGTCCACAGGTCGGCGCTGTGTGGGTCGCGCAGGCGCGGGGCGGTCCAGCCCAGGGTCTGCTTGAAGAGCCGGAAGGTGTGCTCGAGGTCGAAGCGGCGGAGGTAGGCCGACCACAGGCGGTCGATGTGGGTGGCGTCGGCGCCGGTGCGCGAGGTCCACAGCCAAACCGGGGCCGGGGTGCGCTCGGAGGGCAGGTGGGCGACCGTGAGACGGATCAACGTGCCGTGCACGAGGAGGAGTTCCTCATCGGGATGCACGTCCTTGCCCCAGGGGCCGTGGCGTTGGAGCTGTTGGTGCATGCGGTCCCAGCTGCGGGTTTCGGCCCGGCCGTAGCGTCGGGTGTCGTTCACGGTCCGGTGGTCGGGTTGGGGCCAGGTGTCCTGACCTGCGGACAGGGGCAGGCGCTGGCCGTGGCGGGAGGGCCGTCCGCCCTGGCGGCGGTAGACGGGCTCGCCGGGGTCGGTGTAGTAGACCCGGTCGGAGCGGACCCGCACGACGAGTTCGATGGGCAGGTCGGACAGGAGCCAGGCCAGGCGGGTGGCGTCGTAGCCGGCATCGAGGACGACGAGGACGTCGGGGTCGCCCTCGTGGCGGTGACCGGTGCGGATCAGGCGGGCGAGGGTCTCGCGGATCTGATGGGCGGTCAGTTCGGTGACATCGTCGCCGGGGGCCACCCGCTGGGCGTCCAGGATCGCCGTCCATGAGGAGCGGCCGGGCTCGAGCGCGGCCAGGAAGGAGTAAGGGCCAGCCGGGTACGTTCGCTCCGGTTGCCGTGCCGTAGCCGCTGACGTGGCAGAACCTGCGCTCGGGGCTGGTGTCCGCGTCGGGGCGCAGCCACGCGGTGACGTCCACGGCCAGCACGATGCGCCCGTCGGCGCTCTTGGGCACGGGGGTGGTGGCCAGCAGACGGCGCAGGCGGGTGAACTCCATCCAGCCGGCGTTGACCGCGTCGTACAGGGCGCCGTGACCGCGCTGGAACTCCGGCTCCAGGGCCAGTTCCACCAGCGAGCGCACCGGAGTGGGCGAGCACAGCACAGCGTCGGTCAGCTCGAAGAGCGCGTCCGCCCGCCGGTACAGGCAGTCGTGGTAGCCGCGACGGAAGCGGGCCAGCGCGGCCCTCGGTTCGACAGCACACAGGCAAGTAGTGGCACTCATCTCAACGGCCTTTTCTGTTCCGGGAGTTAGGCACTCCGAGAACTGGAACTGCCGTCTTCGCGACACGGCACCCCGCTCAGTCGACTGCCGATCGAGCCCGCCCGACTCGAACACGGCGCGAGCGAGGTAAAAACACAAGCTTAATACTGCAACGACACTCCGTGATGCCCTCTGCGTTGGTAATGACTGATGCGGGCTCGTGCTTGGCTTCTTCTTCGCCATAGTGACCATGCGAGTAC
>NZ_JBEXLP010000190.1:0-3510 GCF_040610035.1 Streptomyces sp. NPDC004542 | reverse complement strand
GCCGCACTGCTGGGCCGGGCGCTGCTGGTACGGCCCGGCGGCTCGTCCCAGGGCGGGTTCGGCGGGCACCCGGAGCTGGACCGCACGGTGGCCGGTCAGGCGGCGGCCTTCCTGGACGCGGGCCGCACCGGCACCCTGGAGATCGGCGCACAGGGCTCCCGCTGCGGAGCGCCGCTGACGGTGCTGGTCGAGTCGTCGGTCCCGCCGCCCCGCATGATCGTCTTCGGCGCGATCGACTTCGCGTCGGCGCTGGTCCGGGTCGGCAAGTTCCTGAACCACCACGTGACCGTGTGCGACGCCCGTCCCGTCTTCGCGACCCGGGCTCGCTTCCCCGAGGCCGACGAGATCGTCGTCGACTGGCCCCACCGGTACCTGGAACGGACGCCGGTGGACGCCCGTACGGTCCTGTGCGTGCTCACCCACGACGCCAAGTTCGACGTGCCGCTGCTGAAGCTGGCGCTGCGTCTGCCGGTCGCGTACGTCGGCGCGATGGGCTCCCGCCGCACCCACCTCGACCGCAACGCACGTCTGCGCGCGGTCGGCGTCACCGAGCCGGAGCTGGCCCGTCTGCGTTCGCCGATCGGCCTCGACCTCGGCGCCCGTACGCCCGAGGAGACCGCCCTGTCCATCGCCGCGGAGATCGTCGCCCACCGGCGTGGCGGCAGCGGCGTTCCCCTGACCGGCGCGCACACCCCGATCCACCACGACCCGGCACCGGCGGGCCGCGCCGGGTCGGTGGCCTGAGCGCCCCGGGCGCGGTCAGCGGCCGTCCGGCCGGCCGTCGGCGACCAGGGCGGCGTCCTCGGGCGGGAGACCGATGCGCCGCCTCGGCTCGGCCAGCCGGCCCGTCAGGGATCGTCCCAGTGCCCGGGGCGACGGCCGTCCGGTCCGTCACGGGCTGCGCAGCAGGGCGTCGGCCGTCCGTCCGAACACCGTCCGGGCCGCGGCGGCCAGGGGGCGGTCGAACGCGGAGGGCAGCCACCGCACCCGCAGCTCCTCCCGCCACACCACACGGGCGCGGCCGCCCGGCCCGGGCCGTACCTCCAGTTCGGCCCAGCCGAGCACGACCCGGCCCCGCTTGACCAGCCGGCACAGCCCGGACTCGCCGTCCCCCGGCGGGCGCCAGACGGTGACCTCCATGGGGTCGTCGAAACCGAGCGGCCCGATGCCCGAACGGGCGACGACCAGCGTGCCCCGACGGGTCGGCGGGTCCGTGGCCACGGTGACCCGCGTGAGCGGGACGGTGTCGCCGTGCCGGGACCACTGCGTGAGCCGGCGCCACGCCTCGTCGACGGGGAGCGGTGCCGTACGTTCGAGCAGGAAGGTGACCACGACACGATCGTAGGGAAGAGCGCCGGGCGAAGGGCGCGCCGGCCACCGGTTCACGCGGACGGCGCAACGCCCGGACGGACAGCCCTACGGCCGGTACACCTTGCCCGGTTCGGCCTTCCCGGGCGCGAGGAGCTGGGGCACGGTCACGAACACGTACCCGCGCGCCTTCAGCGCGTCGATGATGCCGGGCACGGCGGGCACGGTGCCCCGGTAGATGTCGTGCAGCAGGATGATCCCGTCCCGGGAAGCCTGCGCCAGGACGCGCTGGGTGATCAGCGCGGAGTCGGTGGTCGTGTAGTCCTTCGCGGTGACGCTCCACAGCACCTCCGCCAGGCCCTCCTCCTCGGCGATCCGGTGCACGTTCGTATCCGTACGGCCCTGCGGCGGACGCATCAGCGTCGGCCGGTGCCCGGTCAGCCGCTCTATCGCGTCGTCGGGCCGCTTCAGCTCCTCGCGTATCTGCGCGTCCGTCATCCGGGTCAGGATCCTGTGGTCCCAGGTGTGGCCGGCGACCTCGTGGCCCTCGGCCGCCATCCGCTTCACCAGCTCCGGGTACTTCTCGATGTGCCGCTTGCCGAGCAGGAAGAAGGTCGCCGGGACCTTCTTCTCCTTCAGGATGTCCAGCAGCCGGGCCGAGTGCTCGCTGGGTCCGGCGTCGAAGGTGAGCGCGATGCACTTGGCCTCGCGGCAGTCGACGGTGCCGAACCGGGCCGGGGCACCGGCCGCCGCCCGGCCGCGGGCCGCACTGGGGCTGGTGGTGTCCACCTGGGCGCAGCCGGTCGGCAGCAGGGCCAGACAGGCGGCGGCCGCGGTCGTCGCGGCGCGAGGGAACCCGGGCACCCGTCTGCGCATCTTGTGGGTCGAAAGCTTGCCGGTCCGAAGAGACATGGGCGGACTATACATTCGATGTATAGCAGAGTCGATCGTTTATTCGAATACGCCGCATGCGGTCGCCGTGGGTGCCGGACCGGCCACCGGCCCCTTGCGACGGAACTCTGCGCACATCGGTGGTACCGCAGAGTCATCGCGAGTAACCTCACGGGACATGGCAGGCACGGGGGAACGGGCCGTCGAACCGGACTTACCGGGTCTCTTGCAGAAAGCCCCGGCGTTCACGCCGGGGATGGATGCATCTCAGGACTGCTCTGAGAGGAAGTACGGCAGGAGGGACGGCGGATGCTGGAGACGATGCATCCGGGAGCGTCCCACGACATCCGGTTCGGCAGCGTCGCGGGGACCTGAGACCCGGCCGGGGCCGGGACCCGGTCCGGGGAACGCGGACGACGTGGAAAGGGGGGCGCTGCGGGCCGCTCGTGGAGGCCCGCAACGCCCCCCTGGCATCTACCCGAGGGGTGCTCGGGAGGTTTTCCCGGTTACGAGCCGACCTGCGCGGTCACCAGGTCCGAGAAGGTGGTCAGCCGGGTGTAGACACCCGGGTGGCCGGCCTCCGCGCACCCCTCTCCCCAGGAAGTGATCCCTGCCAGGACGCCCCCGATGAGCAGGGGACCGCCGCTGTCGCCCTGGCAGGTGTCTACGCCGCCGGTGGTGTATCCGGCGCATACCATGTCGGTCTGGACGAAGTCCGAACCGTAGGAGCTCTTGCAGCCGGCGTCGGACACGACCGGCACGGTCGCGGTCCGCAGCTGGTTGGAGGAGCTGCCGTTCTCCGAGGTGGTGCCCCAGCCGAGGACCCGGGCGGTGGTGCCGGCCGCGTACACCCCGGTCTGCGAGGCGGAGACGTACGGCGCCGGGGTGTACGGCATCGACGTCGACAGGGTCAGCACGGCCACGTCGTCACCGTCGGTGGCGTCGGTGTAGTCCGGGTCGATCCAGATCCTGCCGACCTTGCTGACCGTGCCGTCGGTGCCGTTCAGGTAGGTCCGGCCACCCACCACCCGCACGCTGCCGGTGGACTCGCCGACCATGCAGTGCGCCGCGGTCACCACCTTCTTCGCCGCCACCAGGGTGCCACCGCAGAACTGGTGACCGGAGGCGTCCGTGATCTGCATCATGAACGGGTACGCGGACGTCGTGGTCGTCGTGCCGCCGACGACGGGCTGCGGGGCGGCCTGCGCGGCGGGGGCGCCGGGCAGCGCGGGGGGGGGCGGGGGGCGGGCGGGGCCCCCGGCCCCCCCCGCACGGGATAGGTGTTCGCGGGCCCCGCGGGGCGGGCGAAGA
>NZ_JBEXLP010000189.1:0-3612 GCF_040610035.1 Streptomyces sp. NPDC004542 | reverse complement strand
GACCCCGCCGGCGAGGGCGAGCGAGCACTCGCCGGAACGCAGCGCCTGCACCGCCAGATGCAGCGCGACCAGCGACGACGAGCACGCCGTGTCGATCGTGACGGCCGGGCCCTCGAGGCCGAAGACGTAGGAGACGCGGCCGGAGGCGATGGCGCCCGTGCTGTTGTTGGCGGCGTAGTCGTGGTACATCATCCCGGCGAAGACGCCGGTGGCGCTGCCCCGCAGGGTGGCGGGGTCGATGCCGGCGCGTTCGAACGTCTCCCAGGCGGTCTCCAGCAGCAGCCGCTGCTGGGGGTCCATGACCAGGGCCTCGTTGGGGCTGATGCCGAAGAAGGCGGGGTCGAAGCGGTCGGCGTCGTGGAGGAAGCTGCCTTCGCGGGTGTAGGTGGTGTTGGGACGTTCGCCGCTGGGGTCGAAGACCTGGGCGATGTCCCAGCCGCGGTTGGCCGGGAACTCCGAGACCGCGTCGACACCGTCGGCCACCAGCTGCCACAGGCCCTCCGGGGAGGTCACGCCGCCCGGGTACCGGCAGGCCATGCCGACGATCACGATCGGGTCGTCGTCGGCGGCGAGGACGGGGGTGACGGCGGTCAGGTCGTCCTGGGTGTCGGCGACCTGCTCCAGCAGGTGGGTGGCGAGGGCTTCCGGCGTCGGGTAGTCGAAGACGAGGGTGGCGGGCAGCCGCGTGCCGACGGCTTCGCCGAGGGCGTTGCGGAACTCGACAGCGGTCAGGGAGTCGAAGCCGAGTTCCTGGAAGGCCCGGCCGGGTTCGACGGCGTGGGCACCCGCGTGTCCGAGCACGGAGGCCACGCGGCTGAGGACCAGGTCCAGCAGGACGCCGTGCCACTCGGCTTCCGGCAGGGAGGCCAGCCTGCGGCGCAGCGCGCTCGACTCGTCGGCTGTGCCGGCGGAGCTGCGCCGCCGGGCCACCGGCACCAACGCCCTGAAAACGGTCGGCAGTTGTTCGCCCTGGGCGCGGAGTGCGGGCAGGTCGAGGCCGGCCGGGACGAGCAGGGCCTCGTCGGTGGTGAGGGCCGCGTCGAAGAGGGCGAGTCCCTCCTCGGCGGTCAGCGCGTGCATGCCGGTGCGGGAGATGCGGGACAGGTCGGCGTCGCCCAGGGTGTCGGCCATGCCGCTGGACTGCTCCCACAGGCCCCAGGCGAGGGAGTGGGCGGCGAGGCCCGCGCGGCGGCGGCGGACGGCGAGCGCGTCGAGGAAGGCGTTGGCGGCGGCGTAGTTGCCCTGGCCGGGGGCGCCGAGGACGCCGGCGGCGGAGGAGAACATGACGAACATCGACAGGTCCGTGCCCGCGGTGAGTTCGTGCAGGTTCACGGCGGCGTCGACCTTCGGCCGCAGGACCGTGTCGAGGCGCTCCGGGGTGAGGGAGCCGACCACGCCGTCGTCGAGGACACCGGCGGTGTGCACCACACCGCCGAGTGTCACACCGTCGAGGAGTTCGGCGAGCGCGGCCCGGTCGGCCACGTCGCAGGCGCGCAGGTCCACCTCGGCGCCCAGGGCGGTCAGTTCGGCGCACAGGGCGGCGGCGCCGGGGGCGGACATGCCGCTGCGGCTGGTCAGCAGGAGGCGGCGGACGCCGTGCCCGGTCACCAGGTGGCGGGCGACCAAGGCACCCAGGGAGCCGGTGGCGCCGGTGACCAGGACCGTGCCGGGGTCGGGGCGGGTGTCCTCGCCCCCTGCGGCCGGGACGGCGGCGCGGGTCAGGCGGGCGGCGTGCGCGGTGCCCTCGCGTACGAGGAGCTGCGGTTCGCCGGTGGCCACGGCCGCGGCGACGAGCGCGCCGAAGTCGGAAGCGTCGTCGGTGTCCACCAGGACGATGCGGTCCGGGTTCTCCGACTGGGCGGCACGCACCAGGCCCGCGACGGAGGCCGCCGCGAGGTCGGTCACGTCCTCGCCGGGCAGCGCGGCGGCGTCCTGGGTGACGACGAGCAGCCGGGCCCGGGAGTAACGCTCGTCGGTGATCCAGGTCCGCAGGATCTCCAGCGCCCGGTGCGTGGCCGCCCGTACGGACTCCGCGTCCTGGACGCCGGATGCGTCGGGCACCGTCGTGCAGTGCCACACCACGACGTCCGGCACGTTCGTGCCGGCGGTCTCCTCCCACGGCCCCCACGTCACCGGGGAGACGGCCGGAACCGGCACCGGGGCCCAGTCCAGGCGGAAGAGGGAGTCGCGGTGGTTCGTGGCGGCCGCGGCGAGCTGCTCGGCGGAGATGGGCCGCAGCATCAGGGAGTCCACGGTGGCCACCCGGCGGCCCGCGGGGTCCGTCAGCTCGACGGTCACCGCGCCGGAGCCGGTGGGAGCCAGCCGTACGCGCACCTCGGACGCGCCCTCGGCGTACAGGGACACACCCGACCAGGCGAAGGGAAGCGCGCCCTGCTCGCCGACGGTTCCGGTGAAGGCCGCCGCGTGCAGGCAGGCGTCGAGCAGGGCGGGGTGCAGGGCGAACCGCGCGGCGACCGCGCGGGCCTGCTCGGGCAGCGCGACCTCGGCGTACACCTCGCCGTCGGCAGAGCGCCACACCGAGGTCAGGCCGCGGAACACCGGGCCGTAGGCCATGCCGGCCTCGGCGAACTCGTCGTAGAGGCCGTCGAGTTCCACGGGTACGGCACCGGCCGGCGGCCACTGTGCCGTCAGCTCCCCGTCCTCTGCCGGCCGGGCGCCGGGCGCGAGCACACCGGTGGCGTGCCGGGTCCAGGGCAGGCCGGCCGCCGAATCCTGCCGGCGGGAGTGGACGGTGACGGTGCGGGCGCCCGACCGCTCCGCGGCACCGACGGCCACCTGCACCTGCACGCCGCCGTGCTCGGGCAACACCAGCGGTGCCTCGATGGTCAGTTCCTCGATCAGACCGCAGCCGGCCTGGTCGCCGGCCCGGGCCACGAGTTCCAGGAAGCCGGTGCCGGGAAAGAGGACCGTTCCGCCGACGACGTGCTCGGCCAGCCACGGCTGGGTGTCGGCCGACAGGCGTCCGGTCAGTACGACACCGTCGCTGTCGGCGAGCATGATGGCCGCGCCCAGCAGGGGGTGTTCGGCCGTGTCGAGTCCGGCGGAGGTGACGTTCGCGGCCCCGCTCTGCGCGTCGATCCAGTAGCGCTCGCGCTGGAAGGCGTAGGTGGGCAGGTCGATGCGGGAAGCCTCGCGTCCGGCGAAGACACCGTCCCAGTCGACCGTGGCGCCGGAGGCGAACAGACCGGCCAGGGCGGTGACGGCGGTGACGTCCTCGGGGCGGTCCTTGCGCAGCACCGGGGCGAAGGTGACGTCGTCGAGGATGTTGCGGGCGAGGCCGGTCAGGACCGCGTCCGGACCGCACTCCACGAACCGGGTCACACCCTGGGCGCGCAGGGCGGTGATGCCGTCGGCGAAGCGGACCGCCTCGCGGACGTGCGCAACCCAGTACTCCGGGTCGGTGAGCCGGCCGGGCTCGGCCACCGCACCGGTCACGTTCGACACCACACCCATCGACGGCTCGGTGAAGGCCAGTCCGGCGACCACCGCCCGGAAGCCGTCCAGCATCGGCTCCATCAACGGCGAGTGGAAGGCGTGCGAGACCCGCAGCCGGGTCGTCCGGCGCCCCAGACCACTGAAGTGCTCCTCGAC
>NZ_JBEXLP010000188.1:0-3643 GCF_040610035.1 Streptomyces sp. NPDC004542 | reverse complement strand
ACCAGATGGCCCACCAGCTCGACACCGCGACCGCACAGAAGGGCACGGGCGACCTCGCCGCCCTGCTGGCCGGCGGCGACACCTGGACCGTCGTCTGAGCGGATCGACGCGGCACGCCGGGGCGCGCGGCCTGTAACGTCTGCGGCGGCACACAGCAGGACGGGACGAAGAAGGAGCGGGCCGCGCGATGGTCGGTATCGGAGACACTCTCGACGAGGCCGCCGCCGAGCACTTCACCCGCCCCCTCCCCAAGTCGGCACCGGCCCAGATGCGTTTCCTGGTACGGCAGCTGAAGGGCACCCGGCCGGTGGCCGAACTGCTGGGCATCTCGCAGCGCACGGTGGAGCGCTACATCAAGGACCAGCTCAAGCGCCCCCGCCGCGACCTCGCCGACCGGCTCGCCGCGGAGACCCGCAGACGCTGGCAGCCCCGGGTGCGGGAACGAGCGCGGCAGCAGGCCGCCGCCACGGGCGGCATCTTCGTGTCGACCCGGGCCCGCTTCGGCTTCACGGCCGCGCCCGGTACGACCGATGACCCGCGCGTCCGCTACATCAACCAGGCGCTGCCCCCCGAGTACGCGGCCCGGCTGTTCGCCGCGCAGGACGCCGGCGCCACCGAGCGGCAGCTGCGGGACATCCTGGCCGAGGGCCTGGGCGAGATGTACTTCCGCGACCGCAACCGGAGGGCCCAGGGACTGTCGGTCGAGTTCACCGACATCGAGGAACTGGGACTCGACTTCTAGGCTTGCGACACTAACTCGGCTCGGGGGTGCCGTTGTGACTGAGCACTTCAGTTGGCGCGTGAGCGTGTGAGTTGGCGAGTGGAGCGGGCGGTGTCGACGGCTCGGGTGAGCTGGGAGGCGTAGGCGTCGAGAAGCGGCTTCATCTGCTGGTAGAAGGGCACCTTGTTCTGCCGGATCCAGTGACCCACGGTGAACCGGTCCTGGCTCCATGCCGCGTCGAGCTCGGGGTCGTTTCGGGCTTCGGCTGGCTGTGGGGCGAATTGGGTTTCGCCGTGGGTGACTTGGGTCCAGATGTAGGCCGTGGCGGCGAGACGTGCACGGTCGTCGGAGATGTAGCGGGGACTCGGCCGGCGTTTCAGCTGGTCGGCGATCTGGTGCCATGCGTCTGGTGGCAGTGCCCAGCCGGCGAGAAGGGTGCGGCGGTGCCGGTAGTCGATCGGTGGTGAGGAGGCGAGGTCTGCGGCGATCGCGTCCAGGGCTCGTTCGTATGCCTCCGGGGTGCCCTGTCGGCGGCCCCATCTGGTGATGGGGCCGCCCAGGCCCTTTCCGTCGATGCCGAGTCCGAGGAATTCCGCGGCGTCGACGATGGTCTTTCCGAGGGCTCGTCGGACGAGGAAGGCGGAGGTTGTGCGCCGCAGGACCGGCATGCTGAAGGCGGCGGTGAAGGCGCCGAGGTGGCGTTCGGCCCGTTCAAGGGGGAGGAACGCCGGAACGTGCTGTGGGCCGTAATCGAGGCCGCGTTGGGGCAGTCGGCTTCCGCCTCTGCCGCTTCTGCGGTGGGTGGAGACCAGGTATTCAGCGGCGTCCTGGAATCTCTGGGAACAGTCGCCCTGGTAGCGGCGGAACGCGGTGTCCCAGCTGCGGTGACGCTTCGGGGCGATGCCGCTGCGGGTGCGGTTTTCGACCGGTGCGAGCGGAGCCAGCGCGGTCCGCAGGTCGGTGGCCGACAGGATGGCATCGGCAGCGAGGAGGATGCTTGCGCAGGCGCGGGCGTCCGGGGGTGGCGCGCTGACGTGGATGGAGTGCGAGGGGTCCAGTCGAGCGGCCAGCACCTGATCGGTGTGGTGGGTGTCGACGCCCGGGGCGGTGGGGCGGGCCCTGGGCCAGGTGATCATGACGAGTCCACTGGTCATCTGGAGGTCGGTGAAGTACTCGCTGGCCGTCGCCGCGGGGGTGTCCGGGCTGAGCATGGTGGTGATCTTCTTCTGCAGTGCGGCGAGTTCCTCGGGCAGGGGTTCTGCTGGTCCGGGCGGCTGCTGGTCCAGACGGGCGCCGCAAAGGTGGGCCGTCCGTTGGGTGCGGCGGGACCCGTAGGCGAGGGGTGCTCGGCACTGGGCCGGGTGGAGTCCGGCGATGGTCGGGCGGGTAATCAGCTGTCCGAAGCGGTCGGTGAGCGGTCGCTGGCATTCGGGACAGAGGTGTTCGAGGAAGCGCTGGTGGTGTGCACAGGCGAAGACGACGGGCAGTCTCCAGTCGGTCTTCCAGGGGCCGCCGTGGTCCGTCTGCGACGGGGTCCCGTCGCCGGTGAGGCAGTCGGGGCAGTAACGGGCTGCTGAGGGGAAGAGCCAGTCCAGTGCAGGGATGCGCTTGCCGGTGCGGACGACGTCGAGGCTGTGGGCGATGGGTGGGTAGCGGGGTGCGAGCGGCAGCAGGGTCAGAGCCGTGGCTTCGGCAGCGGTGAGCCGGGTGGCGGTCTGGAAGTCGTTCATTCGCTGGGCGGGGAGTTCGAGGGAGAGGGCGGTGCGGGTGATGGCCTGGGTGTTGGGCTGGTAGTCGGCCAGGCCGGTGCGGCGCAGGACGGTGTCCGGGGCGACGTCGAGTCGGTGGGCGAGCCGCATTACATAGCCGGCCAGCAGTTCACCGGGCAGCGGGTCCAGGCTCCTGGGCAGCGGTGTGATCATCGGGCGCTCTCCTGGGCCGTGCCGAGGGGGCCGCGGTCGTCGAAGACGGTGTTGCGGCCGCGGCGGGGCTTGCGCGGGGAGGGCTTTTCGGGGACGTCGGGGACTTCACCGGCGCCGACGTCGCGCCGGTCGCTGTCGCGCAGGTCGATGACGATGCCTTCGAGGAGTTCTTCGTCCAGACGTTCCCGGCCGGAGTCGATGGCCTCGCGGCAGCCGTCTTCGATCAGCCGTTCCAGGAGGCCGACGACACCGTTGGTGCGGTCGTAGAGGTACTCGGGCATCGTGCCCTCGGTGAGCATGCCGGGGCCAGCGTCCAGGAGCCGCAGGCCGCTCTGGACGCCGTGCAGGTGCTGGACCCAGGCGGTGATCTGCGGTGCGGTGCTGTAGTGGAAGCGGTCCAGCTCGATCAGGTCGAAGCGCCGTTCGGTCTGCGTGGCCTCCAGTCCGTGGGCCTTGGCGTGCTGTGAGGGCGGGAGGGCACTCCAGCCCGGGCCGGTGACGCTGACCGGTCCGCCAGGAGAACCGCCGTACCGGCACCGACGCCATCGCCGGCCCCGCCGACAGGTCCTTCACCGGGACGATGACATCGGACTTCCCGACCTTCCACGTCACCGTCCACGTAAGCGGCCATCCCGGCCCCAGATCCAGGCACTCGGTGGCCCGCTCGGGCAGCGAGTACGGCAGTGCAAGATCGTCAAGGCGGCAGGCGTGGGACCACACCGGACCTGCCGGAACATCGACAACCTGTACGTCACCCATGGCGAGAGCACACCGCAGAGCACGAGCCGTACGCGAGGGAAAGCCCAAAACACCATCAACAACCGGGCCGTACCGGTACCCTGCTCAACTCGACAAATCAAATGCTCAGCCACAACCCGTTGGTCAGGGCGCGCTCGCTGTGACGTGCAGGGCTTGATCAAGTTCCGTTGAGGTCGGGCTTGTAGGTGATGCCCAGGATGGGGAGGGCCCGTTCGGGTTGGTCGCGGATGGCGCGGGTGGT
>NZ_JBEXLP010000187.1:0-3719 GCF_040610035.1 Streptomyces sp. NPDC004542 | reverse complement strand
GCGGGCAGGTCGTCGCCCTGGCCCGCCGACGGCGCGGCTTCTGAGGCGTTCATGCCTCCATTCAGCCCGACCCTTGCCTCAAAGGCAAAATCTTTGCCTCAGAGGCAAAGAGACGAAGAGCGGAGGCGGAGGTGGAGGCGGAGACCGCCCGGCTTCAGCGGTTGGCCACCGCCTGCTTGATGAGGGTCTTGCCGAAGTCCCACATGAGGCCGCCGCCGTGGTGCGCGTCGTCCATCACGGCGGTGAAGGCCTCGACGAACCGGTCCACCTCCCGCTCGCCGATGACCAGCGGCGGGATCAGCTTGATCACCTCAAGGTGGTCGCCGGAGACCTGGGTGAGGATCCGGTGCCGCTGGAGCAGCGGGACGACCACCATCTGCGCGAACAGGCCCTTGCGGGCGGCCTGCAGCATGGTCCAGCGGCCGCGCAGCTTCAGCGAGGCCGGCCTGCCGAACTCGATGCCGATCATCAGGCCCCGGCCTCGGACGTCGGCGAGCAGTTCGTACCTGCCGGCCAGCGCGGCGAGCCGGGACTTCAGCAGCTCGCCGGTCGCGCGGGCGTTCGCGACGATCTGCTCGTTCTCCATGACCGACAGCACGGCGAGCCCGGCCGCCATGGCCTGCGCGTTGGAGCCGAAGCTCGCCGAGTGGACCAGCACCCGGTCCATGGAGGAGTAGACCTTCTTGAAGATCCACTCCTTGCCGAGGGTCGCGCCGACCGGGACGTACCCGCCGGACAGCGCCTTGGCCACGCACACCAGGTCCGGCTCGACGCCGTCCTCGTGCTGGTAGGCGTAGAAGTCACCGGTGCGGCCGAGACCGGTCTGCACCTCGTCGGCGATGAGCAGGGCCCCCCGCCGGTGCAGCAGCTCCTGGGCGGCACGCAGATAGCCGGGCGGGGCCTCGTGCACCCCCTTGCCCTGGATCGGCTCGACGATCAGGGCGGCGACGTCGCCCTTCTTCAGCTCCCGGGCCAGGGCGTCCAGATCGCCGAGCGGGACGGCCGTGTCGGGCAGCAGCGGGGCGAAGCCGTCCCGGAAGCCGCGCTCGCCATTGACCGACAGGGAGCCGGTGGTCAGGCCGTGGAAGGCGTGGCCGCAGTAGAGGATCCTCGGTCTGCCGGTGGCGTACCGGGCGAACTTCAGGGCGGTCTCCACCGCCTCGGTGCCGCTGTTGCCGAAGAACACCCGGTCCAGGTGCGGGCTGTGCGCGAGCAGCTTCTCGGCCAGCAGTCCGGGCAGCGGCTGGCAGTCGAAGCGGGTGAGGTCCGCGAGAGAGGCGTCGAGGACGTCGTGCAGGGCCTTGCGGACGACGGGGTGGTGGCGGCCGAGGCCCATCACCCCGAACCCGGCGAGCATGTCGAGGTAGTCGTCACCGTCCGAGTCCCAGAAGTAGGCGCCCTCGGCCCGCTCGTAGACCTTGTCGAAACCGATGGTCTGCAGCATGCGCGGGAGCTGGTGGTTGAGGTACCTGGCGTGCAGCTCGTAGCGCTCGGCTCCGCGCTCCGCCAGGAGTGCGCCGAGGTCGAACTCCGTGGTCATTCAGCCTTCTCCTGTTTCTCCGCCTTCTCCGCCTTCTCCGCCTTCTCCGCCTTCTCCGCCTTCTCCGCCTTCTCCGCCTTGCCCGCGCCCGGGCCGGCGGCTTCCCCGACGGCCAGGCTCGCGCCGATCCGTCCGGCCACCTCGACCGGTGTGAGCCCGATGTCGGCCAGCACCTCCCCGCGCTTGGCGTGCGCGAGGAACTGCTCGGGGATGCCGAACCGCCGTACGGGAACGTCCACGTCGGCGTCGCCGAGGGCCAGCGCCACGGCGGAGCCGACACCGGCCGCGCGGCTGTTGTCCTCCACGACGGCCACCAGACGGTGCCCGGCGGCGAGCCCGGGCAGCGCCGGGTCGACGGGCTTGACCCACCGGGGGTCGACCACCGTGCAGCCGATCCCCCGGGCCTGAAGCAGCTCGGCCGCCTGGAGACACACCGGTGCCATGACGCCGACGGCGACCAGGAGCACCTCGGGGTGTTCCGCGCGGTGCAGCACGTCCATGCCGCCGACGCGGCCGACGGCCGGGATCCCGGGGCCGGCCGACTCCTTCGGGAAGCGGACCAGGGTGGGCGCGTCGTCGACGGCGACGGCCTCGCGCAACTGGGCCCGCAGCTGGTCGGTATCGCGCGGGGCGGCGATTCTGAGGCCGGGGACCACCTGGAGGACCGACATGTCCCACATGCCGTTGTGGGAGGGTCCGTCGACGCCGGTGACACCGGCCCGGTCCAGGACGAAGGTGACCCCGCAGCGGTGCAGCGCCACGTCCATCAGCAGCTGGTCGAAGGCACGGTTGAGGAACGTGGCGTACACGGCGACGACCGGATGCAGGCCCCCGGTGGCCAGGCCCGCCGCCGACACGGCCGCGTGCTGCTCGGCGATGCCCACGTCCCACACCCGGTCCGGGAAGCGTGCCGCGAACCTGCCGAGGCCCACCGGATGGAGCATGGCCGCCGTGATCGCCACGACGTCGTCCCGCTCCTCGCCGATCCGCACGAGCTCGTCCCCGAACACCGAGGTCCACGACGGGCCGCCGGCCGGCACGAGCGGCGCGCAGGTCAGCGGGTCCATCACGCCGACGGTGTGGAAGTGGTCCTCCTCATGGGCGAGGGCGGGTTCGTAGCCGCGGCCCTTCTTAGTGAGGCAGTGGACGAGGACGGGCCCGTGGAAGCGTTTCGCGCGGCGCAGCGCCGACTCGACGGCCAGGACGTCGTGGCCGTCGATGGGCCCGACGTACTTCAGGCCCAGGTCCTCGAACATGCCCTGCGGGGCGAAGGCGTCCTTGAAGCCCTTCTTCGCGCCGTGCAGGGACTCGTAGAGCATGCCGCCGACGACCGGGACCCGCAGCAGGACGTCCTTGCCCCACGCCAGGACCTTCTCGTAGCCGTCGGTGGTGCGCAGGGTGGCCAGGTGGTCGGCGAGGCCGCCGATGGTGGGCGCGTAGGAACGCTCGTTGTCGTTGACGACGATGATCAGCGGCCGGTCCTTGGCCGCCGCGATGTTGTTCAGCGCCTCCCAGGCCATGCCGCCGGTGAGCGCGCCGTCGCCGATGACCGCGACCACGTGCCCTTTCCCGCCCCGCACCTGACGGGCCTTGGCCAGTCCGTCGGCCCAGCCCAGCGCGGTGGAGGCGTGGCTGTTCTCGATGACGTCGTGCTCGGACTCCTCGCGCGAGGGGTAGCCGGACAGACCGCCCTTGCCGCGCAGCTTGGAGAAGTCCTGACGGCCGGTCAGCAGCTTGTGCACATAGCTCTGGTGACCGGTGTCCCAGAGGATGCGGTCGGCCGGCGACTCGAAGACCCGGTGGAGGGCGACGGTGAGTTCCACCACGCCCAGGTTGGGTCCGAGGTGCCCACCGGTGCGGGCCACCGCGTGCACCAGGAACGCGCGTATCTCCTGGGACAGTTCACCGAGCTCCGCCTCGGACAGCGCCTTCAGGTCGCGTGGTTGCCGGATGGTCTCCAGAATCGTCACGATGGGCCCCCTCTCGGTCCGTGCCTGGCTTCGGACTCACTTCGTCTGCTCGGCGAGCTTCATGGCCTCCTCGATGAGGGTCTCCACGATCCTGGACTCGGGGACGGTCTTGACGACCTCGCCCTTGACGAAGATCTGGCCCTTGCCGTTGCCGGAGGCGACACCGAGGTCGGCCTCGCGGGCCTCGCCGGGGCCGTTGACCACACAGC
>NZ_JBEXLP010000186.1:0-3732 GCF_040610035.1 Streptomyces sp. NPDC004542 | reverse complement strand
AGCACATGGTCCCCTCCGCGGTGGTCGTGCTGGAGGGGCTGCCGTTGACGGGCAACGGCAAGCTGGACCGCAAGGCCCTGCCCGCACCGGACTACAGGACGGGCACCACGGCCGCGCGGCGCGAACCGTCCACTCCCCAGGAAGAGCTCCTGTGTAGCGCGTTTGCGCAACTCCTGGGTCTGGGCAGTGTCGGCGTCGACGACGACTTCTTCGAGCTCGGCGGACACTCGCTGCTGGCGACCAGGCTGGTCAGCGAGGTGCGTGCGGAATTGGGCGCGGAGCTCTCGATCCGTGCGGTGTTCACGACGCCCACGCCAGCAGGGCTCGCGGCCTGGCTCGCCGAACAAGGCAGTGACCAACGG
Organism: Streptomyces sp. NPDC004542; assembly: GCF_040610035.1. NCBI lineage: Bacteria > Bacillati > Actinomycetota > Actinomycetes > Kitasatosporales > Streptomycetaceae > Streptomyces > Streptomyces sp. NPDC004542. Next base: position 3,370 of record NZ_JBEXLP010000186.1, on the reverse strand, counting down.
AATGTCAGGCCCACGCTGCGGCCGATGCGTAAGCAGGAGGACTTCTCATGATCCCACTTTCGTTCGCTCAGCGTCGGCTGTGGTTCCTGGCAAAGCTGGAGGGCCCCAGCGCCACCTACAACAGCCCTACCGTTGTGCGCCTCTCCGGGGCGCTCAACCAGGAAGCACTGAGATCTGCGCTACTGGATGTGATCGGTCGGCATGAAGTGCTGCGCACTGTGTTCCCTGAATCCGGCGGGGAGCCTTTTCAGCGTGTCCTCGAGCCGGAGCAGGCCGGTTTCGAGCTGACCATCGCCGATACGGCACCGGAAGAGCTGACGGAGGCGGTGTCCCGGGCGGCGCGGCACGCATTTGATCTGGGCGTCGAGGTCCCGTTGCGCGCATCGTTGCTCGTGTTGGGGCCGAGGGAACACGTACTCGTGCTGGTGGTGCACCACATCGCCGGCGACGGCTGGTCCTGGTCCCCCCTGGCACGGGACCTGTCGGCCGCTTACCAGGCACGGCTGAAGGACGAGGCCCCGGAATGGGAGCCGCTCCCGGTGCAGTACGCGGATTACACCTTGTGGCAACGAGAGTTGCTCGGGAAGGAGGACGATCCGCAGAGCGTGCTCTCCCGGCAGGTGGCGTACTGGCGTGAGGAGCTTGCCGATGTGCCTGCGGAGCTGACGCTTCCGGCCGACCGGCCCCGCCCGGCTGTCTCCTCTTACGAAGGGCACCGCATTCCGCTGCGAGTCCCGGCCGAAGTGCATGAACGGCTGGTCGCTGTTGGGCGAGAGCGAGGCATGAGCCTGTTCATGCTGATGCAGGCCGCCTTGTCGGTGACGCTATATCGCATGGGTGCGGGTACGGACATCCCGATCGGGTCGGCGATCGCGGGGCGCACGGACAGGGCCCTCAACGACCTGGTCGGCTTCTTCGTGAACACCCTGGTGATCCGTACCGATCTGTCGGGCGATCCGACGTTCGACGAGGTCCTCGACCGGGTCCGCGAGGCGGGCCTGAGGGCGTTCGAGCACCAGGATGTGCCGTTCGAACGGCTGGTGGAGGAGCTGGCCCCGGTTCGCTCCTTGTCGCGGCATCCGTTGTTCCAGGTGATGTTGACGGTCCAGAACATGGGCGCGGCTTCCCTGAATCTGCCCGGACTGAAGGTTGAGGGGGTGCCGACCGGGGCGACGGCGGCGAAGTTCGATCTCGAGATCTCCGTTGGGGAAAGGACCGATGGCCAAGGCGCTCCGTCAGGACTGCGCGGCACTCTGGTGGCGGCCACGGACCTGTTCGACGTGGAGTCGGCCGAGCGGATAGCGGCCTATTGGGCCCGGGTCGTCGAGGCGCTGGCCGCCGATCCGCGAACGAGGATCGGTGCGGTGGAGATCCTCGACGTGGGCGAACGCGGTCGGCTTCTGACGGAATGGAACGACACCGCGGTCGAGGTGGCGGACACTTCGCTCTCGGAGCTGTTCGCGGCACAAGTGGCGCGTACGCCGGAAGCCGTCGCCCTCGTTTCACAGGGGGCCGAGGTGTCGTACGCGGAACTGGAGGCGCGGGCGAACCGGCTGGCACAGTTATTGGTCATACGTGGCGTCGGACCGGAGTCGATCGTCGCGGTCTGTATGGAGCGTGGCGTCGACATGGTCGTGGCGCTCCTCGCCGTTTTGAAGGCCGGAGGCGTGTACCTGCCCGTCGACCCGGAGTACCCGGCCGAACGGATCGAGTACATGCTCGGCGACGCGGCGCCGACGGTGCTGCTGGTGTCGGAGGGTTCCACATCGCTGGTGCCCGGGCCTGCGGCGGCCTCAACGGTCGTTGTCGGCGCCGAGGAGACAGCTGATGAGTTGGCCGGGCTGTCCGACACCGACGAGTCCGGCGTGCCGGAGTGGGTGAGGCCATCGTCGGTAGATCCCGCATACGTCATCTACACGTCCGGGTCCACGGGCCGCCCCAAGGGCGTGGTCGTACCGCACGCAGGCCTCAACAACCTTTACAGCTTCCACCGCTCGAGAGTGATGCCGCAGGGGCCGCAGCGTATGCGCATCGCGCTGACGACCTCGTTTTCCTTCGACACCTCGCTGGAGGGCCTGCTGTGGATGGTGGCAGGCCACGAGTGGCATGTGATCAGCGACGATGTGCGCCGCGACGCAAGCGCCATGGTGGGTTACATCGCCGAGCACCGCATCAACGTTCTGGACGTGACCCCCACGTACACGGAGCAATTGGTGGCCGAGGGCTTGCTCGACCATCCAGATGCGCTGCCCGATCTGGTGATGCTGGGCGGCGAGGGGGTCGGCGGTGCGCTGTGGGACCGCATGCGGCGGACCGAAGGGACCCGGTGCCTGAATATCTACGGGCCGACCGAGTGCACTGTGGACGCACTGTGGTTCGACGCGGCGGAAGGTGAACAGCCGCTTGTCGGCCGGCCCATCGCCAACACTCGTGCCTTTGTGTTGAACGGAGAGCTGCGCCCGGTGGCCGTGGGCGTGGTGGGCGAGCTGTATCTGGCGGGTACGGGTCTGGCCCGCGGCTACCTGGGGCGCCCGGCGTTGACCGGCGAACGGTTCGTGGCATGCCCGTTCGAACCGGGCGCGCGGATGTATCGCACCGGTGACCTGGTGCGCTGGGACCGGGACGGTCGCCTGGAGTATCTGGGCCGGGTCGACGACCAGGTCAAGATCCGCGGCTTCCGCATCGAGCCGGGCGAGATCCAAACCGTCCTGACCGGGCACAGCGCCGTGGCACAGGCGGTAGTCGTGGTCACGCACATGGACACCGTCGGCGACGGGCGCCTGGTCGCGTACGTCGTTCCGGAGGAGGGCAGTGATGTCGCAGACGCGACGCTGTCCGAAGCCCTGCGTGCGTTCGCGGCGGAGCGGTTGCCGGGGTACATGGTGCCGTCGGCGGTGGTGGTGCTGGAGGCGTTGCCGCTGACGGTGAACGGGAAGCTGGATCGTCGGGCGTTGCCGGTGCCGGACTATTCGGTTGCGGCGGGTGTGGGCCGGGGGCCGGTGACGGTGCAGGAGGAGATTCTGTGCCAGGCGTTCGCTGAGGTGCTCGGTGTCGAGAAGGTCGGTGTGGATGCCGACTTCTTCGCGCTCGGTGGACACTCACTCCTCGCAGTCACGCTGGTGGAGCGGTTGCGGGCGCGTGGTGTTTCGGTGTCGGTGCGGGCGTTGTTCCAGACGCCGACGCCGGCCGGGTTGGCCGTGGTGGCGGCTCCGGGACAGGTGGAGGTTCCGCCGAACCTGATTCCTGACGGCGCGACGGAGATCACGCCGGGCATGCTGCCGCTGGTGGACCTGACGGCCGAGGAGGTCGGTCGGGTGGTTGCGCGGGTGCCGGGTGGCGCGGCCAATGTCGCGGATGTCTACCCGCTGGC
>NZ_JBEXLP010000185.1:0-3946 GCF_040610035.1 Streptomyces sp. NPDC004542 | reverse complement strand
GAGGACGACATCGTCAAGGACGACGCCCTGGAAGGCCTCACCGCGGTCGTCACCGTACGCCTGGCCGAACCCCAGTTCGAGGGCCAGACCAAGGAGGTCCTGGGCACCTCGGCCGCACGCCGCATCGTGAACACCGTGATCACCAAGGAACTCAAGGCGTTCCTGACCTCCGCCAAGCGCGATGCCGCCGCGCAGGCCCGGGTGGTTCTGGAGAAGGCGGTCGCCGCCGCCCGTACCCGCATCGCGGCCCGCCAGCACAAGGACGCGCAGCGCCGGAAGACGGCCCTGGAATCCTCCTCGCTGCCCGCCAAGCTCGCCGACTGCCGCAGCGACGACGTGGACCGCAGCGAGCTGTTCATCGTCGAGGGGGACTCCGCGCTCGGCACGGCGAAGCTCGCGCGGAACTCCGAATTCCAGGCTCTGCTGCCGATCCGCGGCAAGATCCTCAACGTCCAGAAGTCGTCCGTGACCGACATGCTGAAGAACGCCGAGTGCGGTGCGATCATCCAGGTCGTAGGAGCGGGGTCGGGCCGGACCTTCGATCTCGACGCGGCCCGTTACGGCAAGATCATCATGATGACCGACGCCGATGTGGACGGCTCCCACATCCGCTGTCTGCTGCTGACGCTCTTCCAGCGCTACATGCGGCCCATGGTCGAGGCCGGCCGGGTGTTCGCCGCGGTGCCGCCGCTGCACCGCATCGAACTCGTCCAGCCGAAGAAGGGCCAGGACAAGTACGTCTACACGTACTCGGACCGCGAGCTGCGCGACAAGCTCATGGAGTTCCAGAGCAAGGGCGTCCGGTACAAGGACTCCATCCAGCGCTACAAGGGTCTGGGCGAGATGGACGCCGATCAGCTGGCCGAGACGACGATGGACCCGCGCCACCGCACCCTGCGCCGGATCAACCTCTCCGACCTGGACGCCGCCGAGCAGGTCTTCGATCTGCTGATGGGCAACGAGGTCGCGCCCCGCAAGGAGTTCATCTCCAGCTCCGCTGCCACGCTGGACCGCTCCCGGATCGACATCTGAGCTCGGCCGGGGGGACGCCTGGTGGGGGTCTGTGTAGCGAACGGTGGAACTCGGTCGGATTTCTTCAGCGGCGTCCGGCGGTGAGCCGGCCGTCGAAGGTGATGTCGAAGGCTTGGAGTGCGGCTTTCCACCGCATGGTCCAGCGTTTGCGTCCGGTGCCGGTCGGGTCCAGGCTCATGACGGCCGGGTAGACGCATTTGAGGGCGGCCTGGTCGGTAGGGAAGTGTCCCCGGGCCCGGACGGCCTTGCGGATCCGTGCGTTGATGCTCTCGATCGCGTTGGTGGTGCAGACGATCTTGCGGATCTCCACGTCGAACCGGAGGAAGGGCACGAACTCCGCCCAGGCGGCCTCCCAGAGCCGGACGATCGCCGGATACTTCCCGCCCCAGGCATCGGTGAACTCCACGAACCGCTCCAGCGCGGTGTCCTCGGTCGGGGCGGTGTAGACGGGCCTGAGCGCCTTCGCGATCTTCTCCCTGTCCTGGCGGGCCGCGTAACGGAAGCTGTTCCGCAGCAGGTGGAGCCGTAGGGAAACAAGGTGTCGCCTTCTGTGGTGTGCCTCGTTGGCCTGGTATGGCGTTGTCGGAGGGGAAGCACGGTCGACTCGCTGTGCGGTTCGAGGTGTTGTTGCCACATCTGGACGAGCGGCAGTGGAGGCTGCTGCTGGCCACCGAGGCGAGACTGCTGGGGCATGGCGGTGTCCGGGCGGTCGCACGGGCCGCGGGGGTGAGCGAGACCACGGTCCGCAGGGGAGTCTTCGAGCTGGAGGCGGGCGAGACCACGGCGTCCGCGGGGCGGACCCGGAAGCCAGGCGGGGGCCGCAAGCGTGCGGAGCAGGTCGATCCGGCCCTGCTGCCCGCGCTGTTGGGGCTGGTCGAGCCGGATGAGCGGGGCGATCCGATGTCGCCGCTGCGGTGGACGACGAAGTCGCTACGGATCCTCGCGGACGAGCTGACGGGCCAGGGCCATCCGGTCTCGGCGATGACGGTGGGCAGGCTGCTGAAGGACAGCGGATTCAGCCTCCAGGCCCCGGCCAAGACCTTGGAGGGCGAGCAAGACCCGCTCCGGGACGCCCAGTTCCGCTACATCAACGAGCAGGTCAAACGACACCAGGCCGACGGCGAGCCCGTCATCAGCGTGGACACGAAGAAGAAGGAGATGCTCGGCCAGCTGCCGAACCCCGGTCGGCAGTGGCGCCCGAAGGGTGACCCGGTCCGGGTCGATGACCACAGCTTCTTCTCCGGGCCGACGGGCGAAGCCGCCATCCCTTATGGAATCTACGATCTTTCGGCGGACACCGGCTGGGTCAACGTTGGCGTGGATCACGACACCTCGGTCTTCGCGGTCGCCTCGATCCGCCGCTGGTGGCAGGTCCGGGGCCGCCATGACTATCCGCGGGCCAGCCGGCTGTTGATCACCGCGGACGCGGGTGGCTCCAACGGCTACCGCTACCGCCTCTGGAAGGCGGAGCTAGCCGAATTCGCCGCCGAGACCGGGCTGGCAGTCACTGTCTGTCACTTCCCTCCCGGCACCTCGAAGTGGAACAAGATCGAGCACCGACTCTTCTCCCACATCACGATGAACTGGCGGGGCCACCCGCTGACCAGCCACGAAGTTGTCGTCAACGCCATCGCGGCGACGAAGACCCGCAGCGGACTGCGGGTCGAAGCTGAACTCGACACCGGGCGCTACCCCCGGGGCATCGCGGTCAGCAAGGCCCAGCTGAAGAGCCTGCCGATCGAGTACCACGACACGCACGGCACCTGGAACTACACCGTCCGCCCCGACGGCCCCGGCGACGGCGAGGCCACACCCCTCACAGACCGTGACGCTGCCCGCCGACGGGTCCTCGACCTGCTGGCTGAGCCGGCCCTGACCGGGATGAGCCGCGAGGACCTGACCGCCCTGGCCGGCAAACTCACGCCCGAGCTGGGCCCGCTTCGCGAGGAACGACTGCACCGCAAGCGCGGCGGCCCGCGCCGCCACGGTGCCGGAGACAACAAGCGCCCGGTCCTCGCCCCCGCGGACCGCATCCTGCTGAGCGTGATCTACCTCCGCCACGTGTGCTCGCAGAACCTCCTCGCCGAGATGCTGGGTCTGTGCCAGCGCACCCTCGGCCCGTCCATCAAGGAGATCCGACGCCTCCTGCAGGAACACAGCATCTCCATCACGCCCACCACGCTGTGCTTTTCAAGCAGCCAGGAGCTCGAGGATTTCGTACGCTCCGGGACCCCGGTCACCGCCCGCCTCCAGCGCACCCACCACCTGGCCGACCCTGCCCTGACCGGCATGGACCGCACCGACCTGGCCTCGCTCATCGACCAGTTGCCGCTTCAGCAAGCCGCCTTGATCGAGCGGCGCCGCCACCAGCATCGGGGCGGACCACGCCAGCCCGGCACCCGCGGCGGCGTCTTCCGGCAGAAGATCACCGATGCCGAACGCCTCCTGGCCGCAGTCCTCTACGACCGCAAGCTCGGCACCCGACAAGTCCTGGCAGACGCCTTCGGCATCAGCCTCGGCACCCTCAACAACGCGCTCAAAGACGCCCAACCCGTCCTCCGCGAAGCCGGAATCACCCTGCCTCCCGCCCAGACCCGCTTCGCCACCGGCGCCGAACTGCTGGCATCCATCGACAGCAACACGCCGACAGGTTGATTCTTTACGGCTCCGGTGAACGACGCAGGTCTGGACGATCGTCGCAGGCCAGACGGTGTTCACGGCGTCCGGGAGGCCGGTCAGGCCGTCGCAGACCGGCATCAGGACATCGGCCGCGCCGCGGTTCTTGATCTCGGTCAGGACCTGGAGCCAGTATTTCGCGGCCTCACCGCCGTCGCCGATCCACAGGCCCAGGATGTCCCGGTGCCCCTCAGCGGTGACCGCCACCGCCATGTGGACAGGCCGGTTGGCGACCTGC
>NZ_JBEXLP010000184.1:0-4014 GCF_040610035.1 Streptomyces sp. NPDC004542 | reverse complement strand
GCGTCCGCCCGGCCGGCGCCCCGCTGCCCGACCGTGCCGGACGGGCGGCCTTCCGTCGCCCTGCCGCCCCGCCGTGCCGGACCCACGGCCTTCAGTCACCGGCCTGCCGCCCGCCCCTCCCGCACACCCCCACGACCCCCGCCCTGCGGTCCGCGCCCGTACCTTCCCCTGCCGGCCCGCTACGCCGGGAGCAGTTCGGCGGAAGGCCACCCGCCCTGTGTGACGTCTTCCCGCACCAGCCGCACCAGCTCCCGCGCGACGACCTCGACCGCGGGCGGCGTCCGCCCCACCCGGGGCATCGCGAGCACGATCGAGCGCCACACGTCCGGTGCGCACAGCGGGGCCGCGCCGAGGGCGCCCCTGGCGACGTCCTCGGCGATGCCCAGGCCCGGCAGCACGGTCCAGCCGTGCCCCGCCAGGACGAGTTTCTTCTGCATCCGCATCGAGTTCGTCTGGACGGAGATGTCCATGTGCGCCCCGGCGCGCGCGGCGGCCGTGTCGATCAGAGTGCGCAGCGCGTGACCGGACGCCGGCATGACCAGCGGATGCGCGGCGGCCTCGGCGAAGGGAACGGGGCGGTCGGCCCGCAGTCCCGCCCCGGGCGGTGCCACCGCCCACAGCCTCTCGCGGACCAGTGGCTGGGCGTTCAGCGACGGGGTGCTGTCCAGGTTGTACAGCAGGCTGAGGTCCAGGACACCGTCGTCGAGCCATTCCTGAAGGTGCCCCGAGTAGGCGGTCGTCAGGCGCAGCTCCACGCCCGGGTGGTCGCGGCGCACCGCGGACACCAGGGGCTCGCCCAGCAGGTCGCCCGTGCTGTCGAGCAGGCCGACGGTGACGATGCCCGTCACCGCGCCCGGGGCCGGCCGCACCTCCGCCCGGCCCCGGTCCAGTTCGGCGAGGGCGCGCCGGGCCCGGTCCACCATCACCGCCCCGGCCGCCGTCGGCCGCATCCCCTGCCGGCTCCGCTCGAAGAGGACCACCCCCAGTTCCTCCTCCAGGGTGCGGATGTGGCGGGTGACCGCGGGCTGGACGAGATGGAGCAGTTCCGCCGCGCGCGTCACGCTGCCCACCTCGGCGACCGTCACCAGCGAACTGAGCTGCTTGAGGTCCACGCTTGCCGCTCCTGTCATGCGCCGGGGACATAGATCCATCATGGATTGCTATTTTCCAGACCGATCCATGAACGCTCATGATGGTACTCCCCGCGGGGCCACAAGGCCTGCGGCGCAGAAGGCCCGCGGACACGAGGTGAGCGGGCTCCCAGGACGCCCCTCCCCCAGCCTCGGAGGCATCTCATGAGCGGTCTTCCCCTCTCCGGTATCACCGTCGTCAGCATCGAGCAGGCCGTCGCGGCACCGTTCGCGACGCGCCAACTGGCCGACCTCGGCGCCCGCGTCATCAAGATCGAGCGCCCCGGGGAGGGCGACTTCGCCCGCCGCTACGACACCGCCGTGCACGGCGAGTCCAGTTACTTCGTGTGGCTCAACCGGTCCAAGGAGTCACTCACCCTGGACCTGAAGTCGGAGCGGGGCCGGCGGATCCTGGAGGGGCTGCTGGACGGGGCCGACGTCTTCGTGCAGAACCTGGCCCCGGGCGCGGCGGTCCGCCTCGGGCTCGGCGCGCCGGACCTCGCGGAACGCTTCCCCTCGCTGATCCCCTGCTCCATCTCCGGGTTCGGCAGCACCGGACCATGGGCCGACCGCAAGGCGTACGACATGCTGGTGCAGTGCCAGACCGGTCTGGTGTCGCTGACCGGCAACGAGCACGGCGCCGCCCGGGTCGGCGTGTCGATCGCCGACATCGCGGCCGGCATGTACGCCTACTCCGGCATCCTCACGGCGCTGCTCTCCCGCGCGACGACCGGTGCCGTACGTGCCGTCGAGGTGTCGCTGTTCGAGGCGCTGGCGGAGTGGGTCAGCCAGCCCGCCTACTACACCCGTCACTCCGGCACCCAGCCGCCGCGCCTCGGCACCCAGCACGCCACCATCGCCCCGTACGGCGCCTACACGGCGGCCGACGGCAACGACGTCCTGCTCTCCGTGCAGAACGAACGCGAATGGGCCGCTCTGTGCGAGCGCTTCCTCGAAGCACCCGGTCTCGTGACCGATCCGCGTTTCGCCACCGGTTCCGCCCGGGTCGCCCACCGCGACGAACTCAACGCGGTCATCGCCGAACGGTTCGCGGAGTCGGACAGCGGGGAGATCCGGGAACTGCTGGACGCGGCGGGCATCGCGAACACCGGGGTCAACGACGTACGGGCGTTCCTGGACCACGCGGTGCTCGCCGGCCGCGACCGGTGGCGGGACGTACGGATACCGGGCGGAGTCTCGGTCCCGGCGCTGCTGCCACCGGCCGACCTGGTCGGCGTCGCACCGCGCATGGGCCCCGTGCCGGCCCTGGGCGCGCACACCGACGCGATCCTGCGCGAACTGCGGTACGAACCCGGCGAGATCGACACGCTGCGGGCCGACGGGGTCGTCTGACCTTCCGACGGGGTCGTCCGACCTTCCGACGGGGCCATGCGGCCTTCCGACGGGGCCGTCCTGGCCTTTCCCTCCACCCCACACCCTCCACCAAGGAGCACCACGTATGGGCACCTACGACATCCTGTCCGAGGACGAGCAGTTCATCGTCAGGACGGTGCGTGACTTCGTCGACAAGGACGTACGACCCGTCGTACGGGAACTGGAGCACGCGAACACGTATCCCGAAGCCCTGATCGAGCGGATGAAGGGACTGGGCGTCTTCGGACTGGCGGTTCCCGAGGAGTACGGGGGTACGCCCGTCTCCATGCCCGCCTACGTCCTGATCACCGAGGAGCTGGCGCGCGGCTGGATGAGCCTGGCCGGTGCGATGGGAGGACACACGGTCGTCGCCAAGCTGCTGCTGCAGTTCGGCACGGACGAGCAGAAGCGGCGGTACCTGCCGCGCATGGCGACCGGTGAGTGCCGCGCGACGATGGCCCTGACCGAGCCGGGCGGCGGCTCGGACCTCCAGGCGATGCGCACCGTCGCCCACAAGGACTCCGACGGCTACCTCGTCAACGGGTCGAAGACGTGGATCACCAACTCCCGCCGCTCGCAGCTGATCGCCCTGCTGTGCAAGACCGATCCGGACGCGAGCCCGGCACACCGGGGCATCTCCGTCCTGCTCGTCGAGCACGGACCCGGCCTGACCGTCTCCCGTGACCTGCCCAAGCTCGGCTACAAGGGCGTGGAGAGCTGCGAGCTGTCCTTCGACAACCACCGCGTCCCGGCCGACGCCGTGCTCGGCGGGGTCGAGGGCCAGGGATTCCCGCAGATGATGAAGGGCCTGGAGACCGGCCGTCTGCAGGTGGCCTCGCGCGCCCTGGGTGTCGGACGGGCAGCGCTGGAGGACGCGCTCGCCTACGCCCAGGAGCGGGAGTCGTTCGGCAAGCCGATCTGGCGGCACCAGTCCGTCGGCAACTACCTGGCCGACATGGCGACCTCCCTCACGGCCGCCCGGCAGCTCACCCTGTACGCGGCCCGTGAGGCGGAGGCCGGACGCCGGGTGGACATGGAGGCGGGGATGGCCAAGCTGTTCGCCTCCGAGACGGCCATGCAGATCGCCCTCAACGCCGTCCGCATCCACGGCGGGTACGGCTACTCGACGGAGTTCGACGTGGAGCGGTACTTCCGGGACGCACCACTGATGATCGTCGGTGAGGGCACCAACGAGATCCAGCGCAACGTGATCGCGAGCCAGCTGGTCAGGCGAGGAGGCCTTGAAGCATGAAGATCCTGGTGTGTGTGAAGTACGTGCCCGACGCCACGGGCGACCGGCACTTCGCCGATGACCTGACCGTCGACCGGGACGACGTGGACGGTCTGCTCTGCGAGCTGGACGAGTACGCGGTCGAGCAGGCCCTCCGGATCGCGGAGAACCACGACGGTGACGGCGACGCCGAGGTCACCGTGCTGACCGTCGGCCCGGAGGACGCCAAGGACGCGCTGCGCAAGGCGCTGTCCATGGGTGCCGACAAGGCGGTCCACG
>NZ_JBEXLP010000183.1:0-4057 GCF_040610035.1 Streptomyces sp. NPDC004542 | reverse complement strand
GCGGCGACAGCGGCCAGGTGCTCACGGGTGTGGACGGACAGGTCGGTGCTCTTGGGAAAGTACTGCCGCAGCAGACCATTCGTGTTCTCGTTCGATGACCTTCGAAGGTCACGCCCCCGTCCCGTTCACGCGGCTTGCGCGTCGAGTTCGAACCAGACCGACTTCCCCACCCCGTGCGCCCGTACCCCCCACGCGTCGGCGAGGGACTGCACCAGGAGCATGCCCCGGCCGTGCGTGCCGTCGTCGGCGTCCGGCACGCACAGGCGGGGCCTGCGGGCGACGAAGTCCCGTACCTCCACCCGCAGTCCGTGCGGGTCGACCACGGCCGTCAGGACGGCGTCGCGGTCGGTGTGCACGAGCGCGTTGGTGACGAGTTCGCTGGTGAGCAGTTCGGCTATGTCGGAGCGCCCCGGCTTCCCCCACTGTCCGAGGAGTTCGCGCAGCGCCCTGCGGGCCTCGGGCACCGCCCGCAGGTCCGCCCGTCCCAGTCTCCGTCTCAGCTGGGGCGGTCGCGTCCGTTCCGTGGTGTCGGCATCTTCCCCCGCCTGCTTCGCCGAGGAGGCCCCGATGACCACGGGACCGCCCCCTCGTGCCTGCCTCTTCATGTCCCCCGCCCGCACGCCGTCGCCGTTGCCCCTCCTGGTCGAACACGTTCACGGGGATCCATGCCCCATGTGCCGGTGGGCAGTCATGCCCGGCCGCCGACGACCAGCGGTTCGGCCACGGATGCAGCACACCTCGTGCGCGGCTCGAGCGCCGTGGCAACCGCGTTCCGGACGAATGGGCCGCCGCAGTACGTCACGGGCGTACCGACACTCCGGACGGGCGGCACCCGCTTACCGTCCCGGTGACCGCGGCCGGCTCCGCGAAACTGGCCGGAATTGGCCGGTGTCCCACGTGGCCGGCGCCTCAGTGGCCGGTCAGGGCCGGGGAACGTTGCGCAGGTTGGAGCGCGCCATCTGGAGCATGCGGCCCACCCCGCCGTTCAGCACCATCTTCGACGCGGACAGCGCGAACCCGGTGACCATGTCGGCGCTGATCTTCGGCGGGATGGACAGCGCGTTGGGGTCGGTGACGACGTCGACCAGGGCGGGGCCCTTGTACTCGAAGGCCGCCCTCAGCGATCTGGCGAGCTGCTTGGGCTTGTCGACCCGGATCCCGAAGGCGCCGCAGGCGCGGGCGACGGCGGCGAAGTCGGGGTTGGTGTTGGTGGTGCCGTGCGCGGGCAGGCCCGCGACCAGCATCTCCAACTCCACCATGCTGAGCGAGGAGTTGTTGAAGAGCACCACCTTCACCGGCAGGTCGTACTGCACCAGGGTCAGGAAGTCGCCCATCAGCATGCTGAACCCGCCGTCCCCGGACATCGACACCACCTGGCGGCGCCGGTCGGTGAACTGGGCGCCGATCGCCATCGGCAGCGCGTTCGCCATGGACCCGTGGGAGAAGGAACCGATCACCCGGCGACGGCCGTTGGGCGAGACGTAACGGGCGGCCCACACGTTGCACATCCCGGTGTCGACGGTGAACACGGCGTCGTCGGCGGCGAGTTCGTCCAGTACGGCGGCCACGTACTCGGGGTGGACCGGCACGTGCCGTTCCACCTTGCGCGTGTAGGCCTTGACGACCCCCTCCAGCGCGTCCGCGTGCTTCTTCAGCATCCGGTCGAGGAACCGCCGGTCGTCCTTCTGCCGCACCCGGGGGATCAGACAGCGCAGGGTCTCGCGGACGTCGCCCCACACGGCCAGGTCCAGCCGGGACCGGCGGCCCAGCACTTCGGGGCGCACGTCGACCTGGGCGATCCGCACGTCGTCCGGGAGGAAGGCGTTGTACGGGAAGTCGGTGCCGAGCAGGATCAGCAGGTCGCACTCGTGGGTGGCCTCGTAGGCGGCGCCGTAGCCGAGCAGTCCGCTCATGCCGACGTCGTACGGGTTGTCGTACTGGATCCACTCCTTGCCGCGCAGGGCGTGTCCGACCGGGGACTTGATCTTCCCGGCGAACTCCATCACCTCGGCGTGCGCGCCGGCCGTGCCGCTGCCGCAGAACAGGGTGACCCGGCCGGCCTCGTCGATCATCCGGACGAGTTCGTCGATCTCGGCGTCGCCGGGCCGGACGGTGGGCCGGGAGGCGGCGAGCGCCGCCTCGGCGGCCTTCTCCGGGGCGGGCTGGGCGGCGATGTCACCGGGCAGGGACACCACGCTGACCCCGCTGCGGCCGACCGCGTGCTGGATGGCGGTCTGCAGCAGCCGGGGCATCTGCCCGGGGCTGGAGATCAGCTCGCTGTAGTGGCTGCACTCGGCGAACAGCCGGTCGGGGTGGGTCTCCTGGAAGTAGCCCAGGCCGATCTCACTGGACGGGATGTGCGAGGCGAGGGCGAGGACCGAGGCCATGGAGCGGTGGGCGTCGTACAGCCCGTTGATGAGGTGGAGGTTGCCGGGGCCGCAGGAGCCGGCGCAGGCGGCCAGCTTCCCGGTCACCTGCGCCTCCGCGCCGGCCGCGAAGGCGGCGCTCTCCTCGTGGCGTACGTGGATCCAGTCGATCGCGGAGTTGCGGCGCACCGCGTCCACGACCGGGTTGAGGCTGTCACCGACGACGCCGTACAGACGGCGCACGCCGGCCCGGACGAGGATGTCGACGAACTGCTCGGCGACGTTCTGCTTGGCCATGCCTTCCATCAATCCACAGGGGCGGCGGTTACGCCTCCCACACGGCGGCCACCGTCCGGTCGTCGGCGTAGCCCTTCACCCTCACCTGGGTGTCCGCGAGGAACGCGGCGAGGCCGGGCGCGGTGCGGCCGGACCAGCGTCGTGCCAGGTAGGCGCAGAGGGCGGGCTCGCCGCGCAGCGGGTCGGCGAGGCCCGCGGTGCACATCAGCAGAGCGTCACCCGGTCGGGCGACGGAGGCGCGGAACCGGAAGGGTGCACGGGGCGGCGGGGGCGCCGGCTCGAACGGGCTCGGGGGCGTCGGGATGCCGAGGTCCATGGTGAGCCGGTCGCCCTCCGGTGTCCCGGCCGGCGGTGAGCCGAGGCCCAGGACGGGTTCGCCGGTGCCTAAGGCGGCGGAGACCTGTGGCTCCATGTCCTGCCACTCGCCGCCGCGCAGCCGGAACAGTCCGCCCGCGCCGACGCCGAAGAACACCCGCGTACGGCAGTCGGGGTGGGCGGGCAGCAGCAGGCAGCGCAGGGTGGCCGCGTACTCCTCCGGGTCGATGCCCTGTTCGGTGGCGCTGGCGCGGAGCCTGCCGATGCTGCGGTCGGTGAGCCGGTGCAGGCCGGACTTGAGGTTGCCGCGGCGGCCGGCCCGGATGTCCTCGGCCAGGCGCGCGTGGCTGAGTCCCACGGCCCGTCCGATCCACCGGCAGGCCTCGGCGGCGGCCCGGTGCGCGCCCGGTGCGGCCCGGGTCCCGGTCGCCATCGCCACCAGCACCAGCGCCTGCTCCCCGCTGCCGAACCGCGCGGTCAGCAGCGCGTCGCGGCGCGGCTCGCCCCGGAAGCGCGCGGAGTCCCCGCGCACGGACGCGGCCCGCAGCGTGCAGGCCCCGTAGCGCGCCCCGTCCAGCACGGTGTCCGCGACCAGTCCGTCCAGCCCCTCCGGGTCGGCGGCCGGCAGCGCGGTGGGTTCGGGATCGTAGGTGGGCGGCCCGGACCCGACGTAGTCGACTCCGGCGGGGGGCGGCGGGGCGGGGCGACCGAGGTGGGCGCCCCCCGGGCCCGTGCCGTCCGGGACGGCGGGGGCCACGGCCGGCCGCGGGGGCACGGCGGGGCGCGCCGGGGCGGGGCTCTTGCCGTGCGCGGGTCCGGCGTACCCGGACGGCTCCGGTCCGGGCGGGACGACCGGACCCCCGGCCGCCTGCACCGGCTCGAACCCGGGCGGCCGCGGACCCGGCGGCAGAACAGCCGGGGCCTTGGGCACCCCACCGGTCTCCCCCGCGGACCCGGCGGAGCCGGGGCGCGGCTGGGTGCCGTCGGCGGGGGCGGCGGCGCGTCCCCGCGCCACGCGGACCTGCTGGCCCAGGACCTGTCCGACGCCGAACTGGTCCGGCTGATCGACCGGTTCCTGA
>NZ_JBEXLP010000182.1:0-4164 GCF_040610035.1 Streptomyces sp. NPDC004542 | reverse complement strand
CTGTTCGCCTCCGGCGCGGGCGTCGACTGGGACGGCTTCTTCACCGGCCGTGACGCCACCCGCGTCGACCTGCCCACCTACGCCTTCCAGCGCCGCCACTACTGGTCGGCGGACGCCGGTCAGCAGGCCGCTGTCTCCGGTCCGGGCGCGACCGCGCCCGGGACGGCGGACGCGCTGTTCTGGGAGGCGGTGGAGCGGGAGGACAGTTCGTCGCTGGCCGAGGAACTCGATGTACCGGCGGACGAACTGGGTTCCCTGGTTCCCGCGTTGGCGCAGTGGCGTCGGCGTCGGAAGGAGTCCGCGCTGCTGGACTCCTTGCGCTACCGGGTGGAGTGGAAGCCGGCCGAGGTGACGGCGGCCGGTGGCTCCGGTGGGGAGCGCTGGCTCGTGGTCCGGCCGCCGGCCGGGGCGAGCGACGCCGTCGAGCGGATAGTCGCGGCGCTCGACGGTGAGGTGAGCGTCGTGTCGCTGGAGGTCGGCGATCTCGACCGCGCCGCACTGGCCGGGCGGCTGCGTACGGCGGTGTCCGCCGAGGCACCACAGCGGGTGCTGTCGCTGCTCGGGCTGGACGACCGCCCGCACCCCCGGTACCCGGCGCTCACGCACGGAGGTGCCGCGACCGTCGTGCTCGCCCAGGCGCTGGCGGACGCCGCGGTCGACGCGTCACTGTGGTGCGTCACCGATGGAGCCGTGGCCGTGCGGGACCCCGCCGAACTGGCCAGCCCGAGCCAGTCGCTGCTGTGGGGTCTCGGCGCGAGCCTCGGGCTCGACCAGCCGCGGACCTGGGGCGGCCTGATCGACGTACCCGGGGAGCTCGACGGACGGACGGCCCGGCTGCTGGTCGCGGCCGTGCGCGGCGACGCCGGTGAGGAGGACCAGCTCGCCGTGCGCGCCGAGGGGCTGTTCGCGCGGCGCATGGTCCGCTCGCCGCTCCCGGCCGGGGCGGCACCGCGCGCCGCGGCAGCACGGGGCGGGACCGTCCTCGTCACGGGCGGCACCGGCGGGCTCGGCGCGCACGTGGCCCGCATGCTCGCCCAGGACGGCGCCGAGCACCTGGTGCTCACCAGCCGGCGGGGTCCTGCCGCGAACGGCGTCGAGGAGCTGATCGGGGAGCTGGAGTCGCTCGGGGCGCGCGTCACGGTCGCCGCCTGCGACGTGGCCGACCGCGCCGCACTGGCCGCCCTGCTCGCCTCCCTCGCCGACGGGCCGCCGCTGCGCGCCGTTTTCCACGCGGCGGGTCAGGCTCAGCGCATCGCCCCGCTGCCCGACCTGGATCTGGAGGAGTTCGCCGAGGTCGGCCTGGCGAAGATGCTGGGCGCCCAGTACCTCGACGAGCTGCTCGCGGAGGTGTCGCTGGACGCCTTCGTGCTGTTCTCGTCCGGCTCCGCGATCTGGGGCAGCGGAGGGCAGGCCGCGTACGGCGGAGCCAACGCCTTCCTCGACGGACTCGCCCACCGGCGCCGGGCCCGCGGGCTCACCGCCACCTCCATCGCCTGGGGATCGTGGGAGGGTGGCATGGTCGATGCCGAACTCAGCGCCGTCATGCGGCGCATGGGCGCCCCGGCGATGGCACCCTCCACCGCCGTCGGCGCCCTGCGCCAGATCCTCGACCACGACGAGAGCCATGTCGTGGTGGCCGACTTCGACTGGTCGCGGTTCGTCCCCGCCTACACGCTCGCCCGCCCCCGGCCGCTCCTCGACGAGATCCCCGAGGTGCGGGCGGCCCTGGCCGGCGGCCCGGACGAGGACGCGCCGGGCTCCCCGGCACCCGAACTCGCCGCCCGGCTGGCCGGGATGCCGAAGGCCGAGGCGAGCCGCGTCGTGCACGACCTGGTCCGTTCGCACGTCGCCGCCCTGCTCGGCTACGACGATCCGCTCACCCTCGACACCCGCCGCGCCTTCGAGGACCTCGGCTTCGACTCCGTCTCGGCCGTCGACCTCCGCAGCCGGCTGAGCACGGCCACCGGCCGGAAGCTGCCCAGCACGATGATCTTCGACTATGCCGGCCCGGCCGCGCTCGCCGAGTTCCTGCTCACCGAATTGCAGCCCGTGCAGGAGGTACGGCAGCCGGCCGTGCCGGAGCAGCTGGAGCGGCTGGAGGCGGCCCTGACCGGCCTCGACGCGCAGCAGATCGAGGACGAACGGATCGTCTCCCGGCTGCAGACCCTCGTGTCGCGGCTCAGCGAGACCGTGGCCGCCCAGGCCGGCGCGGCCGGCACCGCGGATGTCGGCCAGAAGTTGGAGTCGGCCTCCGCCGACGACGTCTTCGACTTCATCGACAAGGAACTCGGTCTCGCCTGAGCAGGCCTTCGACCGACGGATGACCAGCCTTTCGAACCACAGGACCCGGAGAGAGACTGCGATGGCGGACGACGACAAGCTTCTCGACTATCTCAAGCGCGTCACGGCCGATCTCGCCCAGACCCGGCGGCGTTTGCAGGAGGTCGAGAGCGAGGAGCGGGAGCCGATCGCGATCATCGCCATGAGCTGCCGCTACCCCGGCGGGGTCAGTACCCCGGAGGACCTGTGGCAGCTGGTCGACGAGGGACGCGACGCCATCTCGGAGTTCCCCGTCGACCGGGGCTGGGACCTCGGCCGGCTCCTGGACCCCGACGCCGACCGGCAGGGCACCAGTTATGTCCGCGAGGGCGGCTTCGTCCACGACGCAGGCCACTTCGACCCCGCCTTCTTCGGCATCAGCCCGCGCGAGGCGCAGGCCATGGACCCGCAGCAGCGGCTCATGCTGGAAGTCGCCTGGGAGGCCTTCGAACGGGCCCGTATCGATCCGTCCTCGGTACGCGGCAGCCGCATCGGCGTCTTCGCCGGCTCCGGCATCCAGGACTACGGCACCCTCCTCGACGCGGCCCCCGAGCTGGCCGAGGCCCACATGACCACCGCCGCCGCCGCGGCCGTCATCTCCGGCCGGATCTCCTACGTCCTCGGCCTCGAAGGCCCGGCGTTGACGGTCGACACGGCCTGCTCGTCCTCCCTCGTCGCCCTGCATCTCGCCTGCCAGGCCCTGCGCCGCCGTGAGTGCGGCATGGCCCTGGCCGGCGGCGTCATGGTGATGTCGACGCCGTCCCCCTTCATCGCCTTCAGCCGGCAGCGCGGCCTCGCCCCCGACGGCCGCTGCAAGGCCTTCGCCGAGGCCGCCGACGGCACCGGCTGGGCCGAGGGCGCGGGCATGCTGCTCGTCGAACGGCTCTCCGACGCCCGCCGCAACGGTCACCCCGTCCTCGCCGTCGTGCGCGGCAGCGCCATCAACCAGGACGGCGCCAGCAACGGCCTGACCGCCCCCAACGGCCCCTCCCAGCAGCGCGTCGTCCGGCAGGCACTGGCCGCCGCCGGCGTGCCGTCCGACCAGGTCGACGTCGTCGAGGGCCATGGCACGGGGACGACGCTGGGCGACCCGATCGAGGCTCAGGCCCTGCTGGCCACCTACGGCCGGGAGCGGTCCGCGGACCGCCCGCTGTGGCTGGGGTCGGTCAAGTCGAACATCGGGCACGCGCAGGCCGCCGCCGGCGTCAGCGGCATCATCAAGATGGTCATGGCGATGCGGCACGGCACCATGCCCCGCACCCTCCACGTCGACCAGCCCTCGACCCACATCGACTGGTCCGCCGGCACCGTACGCCTGCTCACCGAGCCGCGCGACTGGCCCGAGGGCGAGCACCCGCGGCGCGCCGGCATCTCCTCCTTCGGCGTCAGCGGCACGAACGCCCACGTCATCCTGGAACAGGCCCCCGCCGAAGAGGAGACGGGCTCCGACGCCGGTACTCCCGTGCCGGCCGCCACCGCGGCGGGGCCCCTCCTGTGGCCCGTCTCCGGTCTCGGTGCCGCCGGACTGAAGGCACAGGCCGAGCGGCTGCACGCCCATGTCCGCGAGCGGCCGGAGTTGTCACCTGCCGATGTGGCGTTCTCGCTGGCGTCGTCGCGGGCCGCGCTGGAGCAGCGGGCCGTGGTGGTCGGCCGGGACCGGGAGGAACTGCTCGCCGGTCTGGCCTCGGTGGCGGCAGGGGAGCCGGCCGCGAACGTACGGCGGGGCGTGGCCTCGGACGGGCTGACCGCCGTGGTGTTCACCGGGCAGGGCAGTCAGCGGCTGGGGATGGGGCGGGAGTTGTACGACGCCTTCCCGGTGTTCGCGGCTGCTTTCGACGCCGTGTG
>NZ_JBEXLP010000181.1:0-4207 GCF_040610035.1 Streptomyces sp. NPDC004542 | reverse complement strand
GCCCCAACGCCACCGCCAGATTCACCAGACCACCATGCGTGGCCTGCACACCCTTCGGCCGCCCCGTCGAACCCGACGTATAAATCACATACGCCGACTGAGCCGGATGAATCGTCGCTTCCGGTGCGGTGACCGGTGCGGCAGCCAACGAGGCGACCACCGCGGGATCATCCAGCAGCACCACATGCGACTCACTCAGCCCCAGTGCCGAGTCGCCGATACCGACCACGACTGCGGCTCCAGCATCAGCGGCCATGAAGGCAAGCCGCTCGGACGGATACTCCGGATCCAGCGGCACATACGCCGCCCCCACCTTCCAGACGCCGAGGATGGCGGTCACCATGTCCACCCCGCGCGGCAGGCACAGCCCCACGACGCTGCGAGCCCGGACTCCTTGACCTGCCAGGAAGTGGGCCAGCCGGTTCGCCTGTTCCTCCAGCTCCGCATACGACAGTTCGACTCCGTCGCACACCACCGCCACCGCCGTGGGATCGGCAGCCGCACGCTCCGCGATCAGCCCCGGCACGAGCGTCTCGGGCAGCGCGACGGCGGTGTCGTTCCATCCGTCGATCAACTGCCTGCGTTCGTCAGCGCCCAGCACCTCCACCGCGCCCAGCGGCAGATCCGGCGCACCGGTCAAAGACTCCAGGACGCGCGCCCACCGCTGCGCGAGTCGTTCAACCGAATCCACGTCGAACAGATCGGCCGCTGCGACGATCTCGCCGCGCAGTCCGGCCGGGTTTCCCTCCGCGTCGAACGCCTCGATGGCGGTGACTTCCAGGTCGAACTTCACCGTCGTCGTGTCCGACGGCGTTCCGGCCGCGGCCGGCAGCCCACCGGTCCGCACCCCGGGCATGTCGAGGACCGCTCGGGCGGTGTTCTGCAACGTGAACATCACCTGGAACAGTGGGTGCCTGGCGAGCGTGCGGGCCGGGGCCAGCTCCTCCACCAGCCGCTCGAACGGTACATCCTGATGCGCGAAGGCGCCGAGACCAGTCTCTCGCACCCGGGAAAGCACATCGGTGAAGGTGGGGTTGCCCGAGAGATCGGTACGCATCACCAGCGTGTTCAGAAAGCACCCGACCATGTCGTCCAGGGCTTCGTCGGTGCGCCCGGCGATCGCCGAACCGATGGGGATATCCGTGCCCGCGCCGAGGCGCGAAAGCAGCACGGCCAGCCCTGCCTGCAGCACCATGAACACCGTCACGCCCTCGGCGCGCGCCACCTTGGCTATTTCGGCGTGCAGTTCGGCGGTGATCTTGAGTGGCACCCGATGCCCACGGTGCGATGGCACTGCCGGACGTGGCCGGTCCAAGGGGAGATCCAGCTCCTCGGGCAGCCCGGCCAGCTGCTCGCGCCAGTAACCGAGTTGCGCGGCCAGCGGGCTGTGCGGATCGTCCTCCGTGCCCAGCAGCTCGCCCTGCCACAAGGCGTAGTCCGCGTACTGCACCGGCAGAGGGGTCCACTCCGGTGCCCGGCCTTCTACCCGCGCCGCGTAGGCGGATGTCAGGTCCCGTGCCAGGGGAACCGTCGACCAACCGTCTCCGGCGATGTGATGCAGCACCAGTACCAGCACTTGCTCATCCGGACCGCAGTCGAACAGCGTGGTCCGCAGGGGGACTTCCGAGGCCAGGTCGAAACCGCGCCGTGACTCGGCTGCCACCGCAGCGGCCAGCTCCTCCTGCGTCACCTCGGTGACGGTGAGGCCGAATCCACTCTCCTCGACGGACAGGACTCGCTGATAGGGCCGGCCGTCGGCGGTGGGGAACACGGTGCGCAGTACTTCGTGGCGTCCGATCACGTCCCGCAGCGCCTGGCTCAGGGCTGCCCGGTCCACGGTGCCGGTCAGGCGCAGCGCTGTGGGAATGTTGTAAGTCGGACTCGGCCCCTCCAACTGCGCGATGAACCAGAGCCGTTGTTGCGCGTACGAGAGCGGTGGCCGCTCCGGACGGCGCATCGGCGTGAGCGCGGGTCGAGCCCCGCCCTCTGCGTTCAGACGGGCGGCGACTCCTGCCGGTGTCGGCGCGTCGAACAGCGTCCGCAGGGGCAATTCCACACCCAGCAGTGCCCGCACTCGGCTCACCAACCGGGTCGCCAGCAGCGAGTGGCCGCCCAGCACGAAGAAGTCGTCGTCCACGCCCACCTCGGGCAACCCGAGAACCTGGGCGAACGCCCCGCAAAGGATCTCCTCCTGGGGAGTGGAGGGTGCGCGGCTCACGCCGGTGAGCGCCGCGGCATAGTCGGGGGCCGGCAGCGCCCTGCGATCCAGCTTCCCGTTCGCCGTCAGCGGCAACGCGCCCAATACGACGACCGCGGACGGCACCATGTACTCCGGCAGCCGATCCGCCGCGAACTGCTTCAGAGACATGGTGAGTTCCGTTGCTCCGGCATCGTCGGCGGCAGGGACCACGTAGGCGACGAGACGTTTCTCGTCCGCCATGTCCTCCCTGGCGACCACCGCGACCTGCGCCACACCCGTGCAGGCGGACAGCACGGCCGCCACCTCACCCGGCTCCACCCGGAATCCACGGATCTTGACCTGCTCGTCGGCACGCCCCGCGAACAGCAGTCGGCCGTCCGCCGTCCAGCGCACCAGGTCACCGGTGCGGTACATCCGTTCGCCGGTCGCCGAGAACGGGCACGCGACGAAGCGCTCCGCAGTCAGAGCGCCGCGGCCCGCGTATCCGCGCGCCAGCTGGGCGCCGGCGATGTACAACTCGCCCGCGACACCCACGGGCGCCGGGTTCAGGGAGGCATCCAGCACGAAGACCCGCGTGTTGGCGAGCGGCGAGCCCATCGTCACGACGGGATCCGGACCTTCGATTCGGCCGGTCGTGACGATCACCGTCGACTCGGTCGGCCCGTAGGCGTGCACCAGGCACCGGTCGGCACCCCACAGCATGGCCTGCTCCGGCGAGATCGGCTCGGCGCCCACCACGATCGAGGAGACGTCCGTCAGGTCCGCCGGATCCAGCACCGCCAGCAGGGAAGGCACGACACTGGCCGACCTCACACCCGTGTCGCGGATCATGCCGGTCAACAGCGCTGTATCGGCCCGCTCCGCCGTCGTGGCCACGATCAACGTGGCACCGGCCGTCAGTGTCGCCGCCACGTCGAGCACCGAAGCGTCGAAGCTGAACGACGCGAACTGCAGGACCCGAACTCCGGGGGCCGCGCCCAGAGTCGGCGCCAAAGCCAGCGCGAGGTTCGCCATGCCGCCATGGGTGGCCTGCACACCCTTGGGCTGCCCCGTCGATCCCGACGTATAGATGATGTACGCCAACTGAGCTGCGTCGTGGGTGACTTCGGGCGCCTTCGCCGCTGCCCCCGCCACTGAGTCGGCCACCTGCGTATCGTCCAGGTTCAGCAGCCGCACGCCGGGAGCGGCCAGTTCTCGCGTCAGCTCCTTCAGGCCGACCACGAGACGCGCTCCGCTGTCGGCGACGATGTACGACAACCGCTCAGCCGGATACTCCGGGTCCAGCGGCACGTAGGCTGCTCCAGCGCGCCACACGCCGAGGATCGCCGTGACGATCTCCGTCCCACGGGGGAGGCACAGTCCCACCACGGACTCCGTGCCGACGCCCTGTTCCCGCAGGTAGTTCGCAAGGCGGTTGGCCCGCGTGTCCAGCTCGGCGTACGACAGTTCCTCCCCGTCGCAGACAACGGCGACGGCGTCCGGGGAGACCGCCGCCCGCTGCGCGATCAGCTCGGGCACGTTCGCTTCCGGAACCACGCTCGAAGCGTCGTTCCACTCCACAAGGAGCCGCCGTCTTTCGTCGGCTTCGAGGACCTCCACCGCCGGCAAATGGGTGTCGGGCGCGCTGCCCAGTGCGGTCACGAGATTCTGCAGGCAGGTGCGCAGCAGGATGCACAGCTGCGCCGGGTCTGCCGGGGTCACCGCATCGACGGTCAGGCCGAATCCGGTCCCGTAGTCGTCGACGGCCACGCTCACGGGGTAGCTGGTCGCATCCCGTGCGAACTCCGTCCTTATACCCTGGGTCCTGGTGCCACCTTCCTGGCCGGGCTCCGGCCTCACCCTCCGGCTGTGCCGGTAGTTGAAGATCGAGGTGAACAGTGGGCTGTCACCCGGCACTCCGCTGGCCTGCTGCGCCAGGGCCAGCGGGGCGTGCTCGTGCACCAGGAGCTCCGCCAGCTGATGCCGCAGGTCCGACAACGCCTCGCCCACGCCGGACGATCCCACCCG
>NZ_JBEXLP010000180.1:0-4229 GCF_040610035.1 Streptomyces sp. NPDC004542 | reverse complement strand
GGCGGCCGTGGGGGTCGGCGCCGGCTCGGCGGCCGGGGCGGCCTCCGCGGCCTCGGCGGCCGGGGCCGGAGCGGCGGCGGGCGCGCCCGTGCCGTCGTCGATGACGGCCAGCTCGGCGCCGACCTCGACGGTCTCGTCCTCGGCGACCTTGATGGAGGCCAGCACACCGGAGGCGGGCGCCGGGATCTCGGTGTCGACCTTGTCCGTGGAGACCTCGAGCAGCGGCTCGTCGGCCTCGACGCGTTCACCCTCGGCCTTCAGCCAGCGGGTGACAGTGCCCTCGGTGACGCTCTCGCCGAGCGCCGGAAGGGTTACGGAAACCGCCATGGTTTCGGTTGCTCCTAACGAATTGCGGAAGTCTGTGTCGTCGCGTACGACGTACTTCGACCGAGGGTCGGTCAGTCGTGCGAGTGCAGGGGCTTGCCGGCGAGCGCCAGGTGCGCCTCGCCCATCGCCTCGTTCTGCGTCGGGTGGGCGTGGATGAGCTGGGCCACCTCGGCCGGCAGCGCCTCCCAGTTGTAGATCAGCTGGGCCTCGCCGACCTGCTCGCCCATGCGGTCGCCGACCATGTGGACGCCGACCACGGCGCCGTCCTTCACCTGGACGAGCTTGATCTCGCCCGCGGTGTTCAGGATCTTGCTCTTGCCGTTGCCCGCCAGGTTGTACTTCAGAGCGACGACCTTGTCCGCACCGTAGATCTCCTTGGCCTTGGCCTCGGTGATGCCGACGGAGGCGACCTCGGGGTGGCAGTACGTCACCCGCGGGACGCCGTCGTAGTCGATCGGGACGACCTTGAGACCGGCCAGACGCTCCGCCACCAGGATGCCCTCGGCGAAGCCGACGTGCGCGAGCTGGAGCGTCGGGACCAGGTCACCGACGGCGGAGACGGTCGGGACGTTCGTCCGCATGTACTCGTCGACCAGGACGTAGCCGCGGTCCATCGCGACGCCCTGCTCCTCGTAGCCCAGACCCTGCGAGACCGGGCCGCGGCCGACGGCGACGAGGAGGTACTCCGCCTCGAACTCCTTGCCGTCGGCGAGGGTGACCTTGACACCGTCCTGGGTGTACTCGGCCTTCTGGAAGAACGTGCCGAGGTTGAACTTGATGCCGCGCTTGCGGAAGGCGCGCTCAAGAAGCTTGGAGGAGTTCTCGTCCTCGACCGGGACGAGGTGCTTCAGGCCCTCGATGACCGTGACGTCCGCACCGAAGGACTTCCACGCCGAGGCGAACTCGACGCCGATGACACCGCCGCCCAGGATGATCGCGGACTTGGGCACGCGGTCCAGGACGAGGGCGTGGTCGGAGGAGATGATCCGGTTGCCGTCGATCTCCAGGCCCGGCAGCGACTTCGGCACGGAGCCGGTCGCCAGCAGCACGTGACGGCCCTGCACGCGCTGGCCGTTGACGTCGACGGAAGTCGGGGAGGACAGGCGGCCCTCACCCTCGATGTAGGTCACCTTGCGGGAGGCGATCAGACCCTGCAGACCCTTGTAAAGGCCCGCGATCACACCGTCCTTGTACTTGTGGACGGCCGGTACGTCGATGCCCTCGAAGGTGGCCTTGACGCCGAACTGCTCGCTCTCGCGGGCCTGGTCGGCGATCTCGCCCGCGTGCAGCAGGGCCTTGGTGGGGATGCAACCCCGGTGCAGGCAGGTACCGCCGACCTTGTCCTTCTCGATCAGGGCGACGTCCAGACCCAGCTGCGCCCCGCGCAGGGCCGCGGCGTAACCACCGCTACCACCGCCGAGGATCACTAGGTCGAAAACGGTGCTGGCGTCGTTCGCCACGTCACGTCCTCCATGCATGTGCGCCGTACGCCGGTCAGCGTTGACCGGGCGGCGGCTGGTGTCCGGCCGCTCTTTCTTCGGCCCTGTGGTGGGGGCCCTGTCCTGCCGAGCCCCATCTTCGCACTTGTCGCTCGGGTTCGAGACGCGGGGCCGGTGTGTGAGACGTCCCACGTTCAGACGTGAACGGGGCCGCGCGGCCCCTCAGGGGGCGGAGCCCTCAGCGGCGCGGGGCCGTGTCGGCATGCGGCTCCGCCGCGTGGGCGCGATCAGCCTCACGCGACGGAGCCTCACGAGGCCGAGCCGCCCTCGGGCGGACCGGACCGGGCTGTGACGCGAACTCAGCCCAACTCCCCCACGGCCGCCAGCTCGGCGAGCCGCACCAGCGTCCGCACACCCGAGCCCGTGCCGCCCTTGGGCGTGTAGCCGAAGGGGCCCTGCTCGTTGAAGGCCGGGCCGGCGATGTCGAGGTGGGCCCAGGTGATGCCCTCGCCGACGAACTCGCGCAGGAAGAGACCGGCGACCAGGCCACCGCCCATCCGCTCGCCCATGTTGGCGATGTCGGCGGTGGGGGAGTCCATGCCCTTGCGCAGGTGCTCCGGCAGCGGCATCGGCCAGGACTCCTCGCCGACCTCCTCGGCGGCCTCGACGATCGCCGTGCGGAACGCGTCGTCGTTGGCCATGACGCCGAAGGTACGGTTGCCCAGCGCCAGCACCATCGCACCGGTCAGCGTCGCCACGTCGACGATCGCGTCCGGCTTCTCCAGCGAGGCCGCCCACAGCGCGTCGGCGAGGACCAGGCGGCCCTCGGCGTCGGTGTTCAGGACCTCGACGGTCTTGCCGCTGTACATGCGCAGCACGTCGCCCGGGCGGACCGCGGTGCCCGACGGCATGTTCTCGGCGAGCGCCAGCCAGCCGGTGACGTTGACCTCCAGGCCCAGCCGGGCGGCGGCGACGACGGCGGCGAACACGGCGGCGGCACCGCTCATGTCGCACTTCATCGTCTCGTTGTGACCGGCGGGCTTGAGCGAGATGCCGCCCGAGTCGTAGGTGATGCCCTTGCCGACGAGGGCCAGGTGCTTCTTCGCCTTGGAGTTCGTGTACGACAGCTTCACCAGGCGGGGCGTGGCCGCCGAGCCGCCGCCGACGCCCAGGATGCCGCCGTAGCCGCCCCGGGCGAGGGCCTTCTCGTCGAGCACCTGCACCTTGAGGCCGTGCTCCTTGGCCGCGGTCTGCGCGACCTGGGCGAACGCCTGGGGGGTGAGGTCGTTCGGCGGCATGTTGATCAGGTCACGGGCGCGGTTGAGCTCCTCGGCGACGGCGGTGGCACGCGCCACGGCGCCCTTGTGGGCCGCGTCCCGCGGCTTGCCGCCGAGCAGCGCGGCCTCGGCGAGCGGGCCCTTGCCGTCCTTCGCCCCCGCGGAGCGGTCGTCCTTGCCGTTCCCCTTGTACGCGTCGAAGGAGTACGCGCCGAGCAGCACGCCCTCCGCGATCGCGCCGATGTCGCCGCTGTCGCCGACGGGCAGTGCGAAGGCGGCCTTCTTGGCCCCGCCGAGGGCACGGGCGGCCACGCCGGCGGCCCGGCGCAGCGTCTCGGCGTCGTACCGGTCGTCCTTGGCCGGCTCCGTCCCCAGGCCCACCGCCACGACGAGCGGTGCCTTGAAACCGGCCGGGGCGGGCAGCTTCGTCAGTTCGCCCTCGGCACCCGAGGCACCGAGGGTCTCCAGCACGCCGGCGAGCCTGCCGTCGTACGCCTTGTCCACGGCCTCGGCGCCCGGCGCGACGACGAGGTTCCCGGACTTCGGCGCGGCGCCCTTGGCGACACCGATCACGATCGCGTCGGCCCGGAGGCCGGGTGCCGCGGCGGTGCTGAGAGTGAGAGCAGTCACGGTGGTGAAATCTCGCTTCCGATGTGAAGTTTCGTTGGCCGATGCGGGTGGGTCGACCGGGCCCGGAAAGCGACCACCCTAGATCCGGCCGGGTGGCGCGTTTCGACCGGGGCCTTCACTCTGTCGGCGAACACCCGGGACGAGCCTACGCGCGTCGCCGTGTTCGCTCATTCCTGCGGTCGTTCACCTGCCCGTGGCGCCATGGCCACTTCCCGCCCTTCCCGCCCGGCGGGACGGGCCGCACGCGTCGCCCTGCGGTGGGTGGCCGGCTCGCCGCTTCGCATGACTCCACCGGACCTCCCCGGGTTCACCACACCCGCCCCACGCTCGCTCCTCAGCCGCCCAGGCAGAGGACCACCAGCGCCGTGGTCGCCGCGGTCTCCGCGAGCCCCCCGAACACATCGCCGGTGACCCCGCCGAAGCGGCGCGTGCAGTGGCGCAGCAGGAGTTCGGCGACCGCCACGGCGGCCACCACGGCGACGGCGGCACGGACGGCGTCGTACGCGCCGAGGCAGGCACCCCCCGCCGCGGCCGCCGCCACCACCCCGGCCGCGAC
>NZ_JBEXLP010000179.1:0-4691 GCF_040610035.1 Streptomyces sp. NPDC004542 | reverse complement strand
ATCCGCCGCTACATCATCTGGCGGAACCGCCACGCCGACGACCGGCGCCTACGCGCGGTCGTCGACAGGGCAAACATTGCCTGATGCGGCACTAGTGGGTGCGGTGGCCGCGGCTCCGGTGGCCGCTTCGGTGGTGTACGCACTCCGGCAGGCGTGGCACGGGGGGCTGGGGCCGGCGGATTTGGTGACGGTGTTGGGGTTCCCGCTTGCCGTGGCTGGCGTCGTGGGGATGCTGGCCGGGTTCCGGAAGTCCCCGGAGGGTGTGGAGGCGGATCTGGCGCTGGGACAGGCGCGGTCGCTGGCCCGGCTGGTGGCCGAGAGCGAGGGCCGGGTCCTGACGCAGTTGCTGGGCAGGGACACCGCGCGGATCAACCTGCGCTACGACCTGGTGCCGAATTCGGTACGGGCGGCGAGCGCACCAGCGGCAGGTTTGGGGATCGCGGACCCGGGAGTGGGTTTGCCAGACGTCTCGGACTACTATCGCGCCACCCATCCGGCCCGGCTGGTCATCACCGGCGCCCCAGGGGCAGGCAAGACCGTGCTCGCCCTGCAACTGCTGCTCGACCTGGTTGCGAATCGCCAGGATGCCGACCCGGTGCCGGTACGGGTCCCGCTGGCTCAATGGGACACCGAAGTCCCCTTGCGCGAGGTTCTGGCGCAGCGGCTGGTCGAGACCTTCAACCTCACCACAGCGGTCGCGGCCAACCTCGTCGCGCACGGACTCGTGCTGCCGGTGCTGGACGGCCTGGACGAGATGGATCCCACCCTCCCCGACGGTCAGCCGGACCCGGCCGCTCCCCGCGCGCGTGTAGCCCTGGAGCAGCTCAGCGCCTACCAGGACTCCGGCAGGTCAGCACCGCTGGTGCTGACCTGCCGGACCGCACACTACGACGCGCTGACGACGGCGGATCTCCTGCTGGACGCGGCCCGGATCGCCATCGCCCCCGTCGGCAGCAGCCCCGCCGCCTCCTACCTGGCTGCCCGGGCCCGCGATCTGCCACGCTGGCAGCCCCTGCTTGATCATCTGACCGCCCACCCGGGGTCGGTGCACGCCATGGTGCTGTCGACGCCGTGGCGGCTGTGTCTGACCGCCACCGTCTACCACCGCACCGGCGATCCCACCGAACTGCTCGCCCACTCCGGGGCCGTAGACCTCGTGGATCACCTCCTGGCCCAGTACATCACCGCGGCCGCCGACTCCAACCCTCACGGCTACACCCCCCGGCAGATCCACCACTGGCTCCACCAACTCGCCGCCTACCTCGCCCCCACCCCCGGGACCCCGAACCGTACCGACATTGCCCTCGACCACTTGTGGCCCATGGGCGGACCAGCACGCGTCCGGACCGCCGACGCCGTACTGACCAGCCTGGCCTTTCTCCTTCCCCTCTCACTGCTCATCCGGCCCTCTGACTCCTTGACCAACTTTTCCGTCGTTGGAACCCTGCCTCTCCTGCTCGGTATCAGCCACGGCTGGATGAAGGAGCCGGCCGCAGGGCGTCTCGACCTCCACCCACTAGCGACCCCCGCCGGGCGTGGTCGATTGGCGCAGGGACTGGCGGGTGGGCTTCTGGCCGCGCTGGGGGCTGGGCTGGTGGCCGGGCTGCAGTCCGGGCTTGTGGTCGGGCTGGCGATCTGCCTGGTGATTGGAGTGCCGTTCGGGCTGACGGCAGATCTGAGCTCAGCGGCCAAGCCGGGAACCATCATCGGAGAAGACGCACGACGCGCCCTGACGCTCGGACTGGCAGTCGGCCTAGGAGTCGGGCTGGGGGGCGGGCTGTGGCGCGGAGTCGCGGTGGGACTGTGGGCCGGGCTGTGGGCCGGGCTTGTGGTCGGACTGGGGGTCGGGGCGCCTGGCGCGAGTCCCAGCTGCGCCGCGTGGCGTTACGTGGCATTCCTTCTGTGCGCACGGAAGAGAGTTCCGTTCCGGCTGGCCCGGTTCTTGGACTGGAGCTGCGACGCAGGACTTATGCGGTTTTCCGGTCCGGCCTACCAATTCCGGCACCGTGAGCTGCAACTGTGGCTGGCCGCCCACCCCCACCCGGCCGCCTGACAGGCCAACCGCTGGCCGGCCCCTCCAGCGAACCAACCCTCATCACGAATATCCCCCACTCGGCGATCACACTGCACTCGACACTGAAAGCTCAGCCCGCCAGGCGTCACGCTCACTCGCCAACTGAAGCGCTCAGTCACATTGAGCCGAAGCACGATAAGTGTCACCGTCGCGGTCAACTGACGTGGGTGTTGAACGGGGCACAAGGCAGGATGGTTGTCACCAGCGAGGCAGCCCTGTTGTCACCGATGCCGAGTTTGCAGGCTTCTTGTCACTGCCTTCGGTCGCCCGTGGGCAATTCGATCTGCGCTGGCGCACCGCAGTTGCCCTTGCTTGAGCTTCCACACCCGGGGTGAACCAGTACCGGCCGTTCCGCCCGTGCAGACCGCGCCGTGGTGGCGGACAGGCAATCGGCGACGGCGTCATGACTCTGGGCAAGCTCTAAGCTCTGTGCAAAAATCAAGGCGCAATCAGGTTGCGCTAGGGGGGGCATGCCAAGCATTACAGACGTAGAATCAGTCAAATCTGCAATAATCGTCTACCTGTTCGGGGCGACAATCGCGGCAATTTATACCGCTTATACCGCCATCATGGGATGGATTGGTTTCGGCAAGCAGGCCGTGCGATTTGCGAACTGGGTCTCGATTACGGTCATTGACGTTCGCAACACCGCACGCTCAATGACGCGCATTGGTCGCGTTGCCGCATTTGCGATGTCTTTCGTTATCGGCGTAATCATCGCGGCATGGCTTTTTGTCATCAAAGTCACCGCCGACGGACTGGTTAATTATTTTCACGAAGACGGGCCTCGACCCAAGGGCGCCATCGGCCCCTCTACCGCTACGTGGCACGGCATCGCCAATGTCTATTTCACAGCGGCCGTCATAGTCGTCATTATCTACATTTTTGTGGCACACGAGGCTTCGCCGTATGGCCCTTCCATATTACTGGCCATACCGACGCTGGCATGGGCTATTCCGGGGATACTCAAATTTATTTTCTTCGACGTCATGATCGGCTTCTTCGAGTGGCTAGACGGCAGATACCACGAACATTTCTGGGCCGATCTCGCCTTTGGCTTGAGCCCCGTCGCCGTCAGTCTCATCACTTTTGGTGCTCTTGCCAGCGCCCAAAACCTTGGTAATCTGTGGATGAGTCGCCGCAGCATGGTGTAATGGGCCCGTAGCACGGAGAAAGAGGCGGTCTTTAAAAAAGGGATCCCGACTCCCGCCCACCGGCATCTGTTACTGCACCGAAAATTGCTTGCGTTCCTGCCGAAGGCCCTGGCCGAGCGCCAGCAGCGCATGATCACCAAGCTGTCGGTCTCAGGACACCCGACGACCATCCTCCCTACTACCGAGCACCAAACTGCTGCTGCACTGCAAAGCGGCCGAAAGCGGTCGGCAACGGCCGATGACTTCGCCAGTGACAGCAAGCATGCCTATGTGACAACTATCGTGCTTCGGCTCACACATCCGGTGTGACTGAGAGCTTCAGTTGGCGAGTTGAGCGTTATGGTCGGTGAGCAAGCCGATCTCGCCCCGACACACAAGCTCTCGCCGCCCGGATTGACCGGGACGCTACAGTCCGGCCCGCCCGGGGTGGTGGCGCATGAGTAGACGAGGTGTGCGTGTCGGGGTGTGGTCAAGGCTCCGCGTCAGGACCGGGCGAGGACGCAGAACTCGTGACCCTCCGGGTCGGTAAGACACGTCCACGGGACATCGCCCTGGCCGACGTCGAGGTCGGCGGCGCCGAGGGCCCGCAGCCGGGCGACCTCGGCTGCTTTGTTGTCACCAGGGTCCGGCACCAGGTCAAGATGGACGCGGTCCGGCACAGTCTTCACGTCGGGTGAGCGGAGGAACTCAAGATACGGGCCGACCATCTTGGCCGAGCGCCACACCGCATGGTCGTCCGTCACTTCGTGCAGGGTCCAGTCCATCGCCTCGTCCCAGAACCGGGCCATGGCCCGCGGATCCGTGCAGTCGACCACCACCCGGGCGATCGGCCCGGTGTCACGGTACATCTCCCGAGGCTCCAGCACGCAGAACTCGTTGCCCTCCGGGTCGGCGAGGACCGTCCACGGCACGTCACCCTGGCCCACGTGGGCGGGCGTCGCGCCGAGAGCTTTAAGGCGCGCGACCAACTCCGTTTGATGGGCCGCAGAGGTGGTGGCGAGATCGACGTGCACACGGTTCTTTGTTGCCGTCTTGGGTTCCGGGACGGCAATGACGTCGATGCATACGCCGACCGGGTCCAGCCAATCGAAGCCGACGGGTTTGGCGGCGGTCGCGCCCGATCCCTCGCCGGTAACACTCCAGCCGAGCGCCTCCGCCCAGAACCGGCCGACCGCCGAGTCATCAAGAGCCTTTATGTTCACCAGGACAGGTCGCAGTGTCATGCCCGCGATCCTATGCACCCGCTCTGCAACGGCATCCGCAGATACCGACGCCGGACAGAGATCAACTCCCTCACCAGCCGCAATGCTCAGCTCGCCAACCAGAGCGCTCAGCCCGCCAGGCCGACTGCTTACTCGCCACGTCACACAGGGCTTGCGCAAGTTCCCGGGATCGCCCAACTGGCGTCAGAGTGTCGCTGGTTGGGGTGGATGACAGAGCGGACACGGGATCCGTGATCATTC
>NZ_JBEXLP010000178.1:0-4701 GCF_040610035.1 Streptomyces sp. NPDC004542 | reverse complement strand
CGACAACGTCACCGCCAACGCCGACTGCATCAGCATGAACAGCGTCACGCCCCGCTCCCGCGCCAACTCCAACAGCCGCGCATGCACCCCCGCCGACACGTTCAGCCGTACTCCATGCCCCTCGCGCGAGGGAACAGCAGGACGGGGACGGTCGAATGGAAGAGCCAACTCCTCAGGAGTGCAATCCAGTTCACGTCGCCAGTACTCCACCTGCCGCGAGAGCAGACTCTCCGGGGCATCCTCTGCGCCCAGCAGCTCGCGCTGCCACAACGCATAGTCCGCGTACTGCACGGGCAGCGGCTCCCACTCCGGAGCCCGCCCCGCACACCGCGCCGCATAAGCAACCGAAATGTCGCGTGCCAAGGGGGCGTCCGACCAGCCGTCGCTCGCGATGTGATGCACGACCACGACCAGGACATAGTCGTCGGCGGCCTCCTTGATCAGCCAGGCCCGGATCGGCACCTCGACCGCAAGGTCGAACGCATAGCCGGTTGCCTCCGCAATAATGCCCGCCGACTCGGCTGCACCTTCGGCAGCCGCGAGGTCCACCGTCTGCAGACCCCACGGCAATTCCGAAAGATCCAGGATTCGCTGGTAGGGCTCACCGTCGGCCGCCACGCCGAAGACGGTGCGCAGAACCTCGTGCCGGCCGATCACATCCCTCAGCGCCGCGTTCAGCGCCTCCTGGTCCACCTGCCCGGCGAGCCGGAGCACCGTCGGAATGTTGTACGTCGGGCTCGGCCCTTCCAGCTGACCGATGAACCACAGCCGTCGCTGCGCATACGACAACGGGATCCGCTCAGGACGGGCTCCCGCCGTCAATGCAGTACGCCCCGTGTCCGCCCCCCGCAGACGCGCGGCCACTCCGGCCGGTGTCGGCGCGTCGAACAGTGCGCGCAAGGGCAGCTCGACTCCCAGCACCGAACGCACCCGGCTCACCAGCCGTGTGGCCAGCAGCGAATGACCGCCAAGCTCAAAGAAGTTGTCCTCGGCGCCGACGCTCTCCAGGCCGAGAACCAGGGCGAACACCCCACACAGAATCTCCTCCTGAGGGGTGGATGGTCCGCGACTCGCAGCAGCCGCTGTCGCGTGGATCGGGGCGGGCAATGCCTTGCGGTCCAGCTTGCCGTTCACCGTCAGCGGCAGCGCGTCCAGGACCACCACGGCCGAAGGCACCATGAATTCCGGCAGCTGATTCGAAGCGAAGTTCCGCACCACAGAGAACAGTTGTGCGGTGTCCGCGTTTTCGGCGGGTACCACGTAGGCGACCAGTCGCTTGTCGCCCGGTGTGTCCTCTCTGGCGATCACTGCGGTCTGCGTGACCGCCGGGCAACCAGAAAGCGCGGCAGCCACCTCGGCCGGCTCCACTCGGAAGCCGCGAATCTTCACCTGCTCATCCGCCCGGCCCACGAACACCAGCCGACCGTCGGCGGTCCACCGCGCCTCGTCGCCCGTCCGGTACATCCGATCACCCGGTCCGCCGTACGGGGAGGCCACAAACCGTTCCGAGGTGAGAGCGCTACGACCGGCGTATCCGCGGGCCAATTGGTCGCCGCCGATGTACAACTCGCCTGTCACACCCACCGGAACCGGATTGAGTGAGCCGTCCAGCACGAACACCTTGGTGTTGACAAGCGGAGAGCCCATGGTCACCACCGGCCCGGCGTCCGGCGGGCCGGTCGTGACCATCACTGTCGATTCGGTCGGCCCGTAGGCATGTACGAGGTTCCGACCCTCGCTCCAAAGCGCGGCCTGCTCGCGCGAAATCGGCTCGGCACCCACCACGATCGTGGAGACGTCCGGCAGGTCCGCCGGATCCAGCACTGCCAGCAGGGAGGGCACGACGCTGGCCGACTCGATGCCCTCATCCCGGACCATCCGTACCAGTTCCCGGGTATCGGAGCGCTCGGCCGACGAGGCCACCACGAGCGTACCGCCGGCGGTCAGAGTCGCCGCCACATCGACTACCGAGGCGTCGAAGCTGAACGAGGCGAACTGCAGAATGCGTACCGTCGGACCTGCACGGAGAATCGGCGCCAGCGCCATGGCAAGGTTCGCCATGCCGCCGTGCGTGGCCTGTACGCCCTTGGGGCGCCCGGTGGAGCCCGATGTGTAGATCACGTATGCCAGTTGGTCGGCAGAGACATCGAGTTGGGGCGCCGATGTCGGCGCCGATGCCAGCGCATCCACTGTTTCCGGGGCGTCCAGGTCCAGCCTGCGGAGGCCGGGTGCGAAGAGGCCGCGCGTGAGGTCGCTCAAGCCGACGACGAGACGTGCCCCGCTGTCCTCGAGCATGAACGACAGCCGCTCCACCGGGTATTCAGGGTCCAGCGGCACATAGGCTGCACCGGCCCGCCACACTCCCAGGATGGCCACCACTGTCTCCACGCCACGTGGCAGGCACAGGCCGACCACCGACTCGGCGCCGACGCCCTGTTGCCTCAGGCAATGCGCCAGCCGGTTCGCGCGCGCGTCGAGTTCCGCGTACGACACTTCCGTCCCGTCGCAGGCCACGGCGACCGTGCCCGGCGCGTCCGCCGCCCATTGGGCGATCGTCTGGGGCACGGTCATGTCCGGGGTCGCAGTGGCCACGTCGTTCCACTCCGTTACGACCCGGTACCGCTCGCCGGGGTCGAGTACTTCCACCGCCGCGAGCGGCTTGTCCGGTGTGTCCTCCAAGGCAGCCACGAGGTCTTCCAGGCAGGTCCGGAGCAGTCTGCACATCTGTTCCGCGTCGGCAGGACTCACCGCATCGATGCTCAGGCCGAACCGGGATCCGTGATCGTCGACGGCCACGCTGACGGGATAGTTGGTCGCCTCCCGGGTGAATACAGTGCTGATTCCCTTGAGTCCGGTGCGACGGTCCGGGGCTGCGGTCCGCCCGACGGCCTGGCCGTGTCGGTAGTTGAAGATCGAGGTGAACAGTGGGCTGTCACCCAGCACGCCACTGGCCTGCTGCGCCAGGGCCAACGGAGCGTGTTCGTGTACCAGCAGCTCGGCCAGTTGCAGCCGCAGGTCCGACAGCGCCGCAGCGACAGTGGATGATCCGACGCGTACCCGCACCGGCAGGGTGTTGATGAACGGCCCCTGGATCCGGTCCGCGCCCGCGCCCGCGTTCATCCGGCCGAAGAGCACCGTGCCGAACACCACGTCATCCCGCCCGCTGAGCACCGCCAGCACCCGCGCCCACGCCAGATGGAACACCGTCGCCGCACTCACGCCCAGCGAACGCGCCAACTCCCTGACGCGGCTGGCGACTTCCTCAGTCACCACGAGATGGGATCGCGCCACGCCGCTGCCGTCACCGTGGACGTCAAGAAGTCCGTACGGTGCTGTGGTCTCCTCCACATCGCCGAGGAGCTCGGTGAAGTAACGCTCATGCTCTTCACGCGCGACACCGAGGCGGGCCTGCGCCACGAAGTTGCGGAACGGGAGGGGCTCCCGCAGCTCGTCCTCCCGTCCCGACAGGAAGGCGCTCAGCTCATCGAGCAGTACGTCCTGTGCGGTGTGATCCTGAACCAGATGATGGATACGCAGCAGCGCCAGCCAGCGGCCCGTACCGGGCTCAGCGGCCGTGTGCACATCGATCAGCGGAGATCGGCTCAAGTCCATCCGCGAACCGCCCGCCGCCAGCAACTGAGCGACCGCATCCGGGGTGTCGGGCTCGAGTGTGACCTCGTCCACCGGCAGTGTGGCTCGACGGGTCACCACCTGTACCGGCTCGCGCAACCCCTCCCACACGATCGCCGTGCGGTAGATGTCATGCCGGTCGATCACCCGCTGCAACGCGACCAGGAACGCGTCCAACCGGTCCCGCGACTGAAAGCCCAGCACCCTGGGCACCACATACGCGTCATCGCCTCCGTCCGCCAGCAGGAAGTGGAAGAGGAAGCCTTCCTGTAGGGGAGCGAGCGGATACACGTCTGCCACGTTGGCCGCGCCGCCCGGTACCCGCGAGACGATGTGCTCGATCTCGGCCGCGTTCAGATCCACCAGCGGCAGCATCTCTGGGGTGATCTCCTGCGCGTCCGCAGGAATCAGGTTGTGCGGCACCGCCACAGACTCGGGTGCGCCCGCCACCGCGAGGCCGGCCGGCGTCGGCGCCTGGAACAGTGCCCGCACCGAGACCGCCACGCCTCGAACCCTCAGCCGCTCCACGAGCGACACCGCCAGGAGCGAATGCCCGCCCAGCGCGAAGAAGTCGTCGTCGGCTCCTACTTCAGCCAGCCCGAGGACCTCGGCGAATGCGGAACAGAGGATCTCCTCCTCCGCGGTGGCCAGCGCTCGGCCCGCGCCGGACGCCGCGGCGAGGTCCGGAGCAGGCAGAGCTTTGCGGTCCAGCTTTCCGTTGGGCGTCAGCGGCAGTTCATCGAGAGCGATCAACGCCGCGGGCACCATGTACCCCGGCAGCCGCTGCGCTGCGTGCTCCCGCACCTCACCGAGCAGTACGTCGGGCTCCCCGCCCGAGGAGGCCGGCACGATGTAGGCGATCAGCTGCTTCTCGCCTGTCACGTCATCCCGCACCACCACCGCGGCCTGTGCCACCGCAGAGTGAGCGCTGAGCGCCTCGGCGACCTCACCCGGTTCGATGCGGAAGCCGCGGATTTTCACCTGCTCGTCCGCACGCCCCGCGAACACCAACTGCCCATCCGCCGTCCACCGCGCCATGTCACCGGTGTGGTACATCCGCTCACCGTCGGA
>NZ_JBEXLP010000177.1:0-4756 GCF_040610035.1 Streptomyces sp. NPDC004542 | reverse complement strand
CGAAGTCGGCGAAGAAGGGGCGGGGTTCGGTGGGGGAGACGACGAAGACGAAGCGGGGCAGTTCGTGGGTGTCGCGCCACTGCCGGGCCCGGACGAACCGGCGGGCCTCGCTCTTGTCGTCGGCGAAGGCGGCGGCCAGCGCGGAGCCGGTGAACCGCCAGCTCTCCCGGGCCACCGTCATCCGGTCGACGGTGACCCGGGGGGAGTGGCCGGCTTCCGGCAGGAGCCGGAACCGGTCCGTCACCAGCGTGGTCAGCACATGGGCGAAGACCTCCACGGCCGGGAACACCGCGCCGTCGGGCAGCACCACGCAGAGCCGGCCGTCGCGCCGCTCCACCACGGCGTCGGCGCTCGGCACGGTGCGGGCGCGGTGTGGGTCCGCCGTGTTGTCGAGGAGGGCGACCTGGTAGTCCCGCGGCCGCACCAGCGCGTGCCGGATCCGGGCGGAGAGCCGGGACTTGTGTTCCTTGGGCAGCAGCGGCATGAGCCGGGGCGCCGGGTGGTCCCGGTCGGTCCGGTCGAAGAGCTCGCGGCGGTCGGGGTGCTGGTTGACGAACAGTTCGTTGCCGAGCGTGTTGGCGGCCAGGTGGAGTTCGCCGAGGGTGAGGTGGAACTCGCCGCGCTCGACGGCGGCGGCGTCCTCCGCGGCGATCATCACGTCCGGGCTGATGTACCGCGCCGCGGTCCAGCCCGCCGCGGTGGCCGGCCCGAAGGCCTCCGCCACCCCGTCGGCGATGTCTGCGCCGGCGACCGTGACCCGGCGCACCCCCCGCGAGGCCGGGAGGATCCGCTGCCAGCGGCGCTCGAACTCCGCCTGGAGCTCGGCGGCGTCGGCGGCCGCGGCCCCGTGCAGGACCGGCATGCAGGCGAACCAGAAGGCGGCGAGGTCCACCGGCCGTCCGGGCCCGGCGTCGGCGCGCAGCCGCTCGTACACCTCGGTCACGCGCTCCGTCACCCGGGCGGCCAGGGCGGAGGTCAGCCAGGCGGCCGCGGACATCAGCAGATCGAGCGGGGCGAGCGCGGCCAGCACACGGCTGCCGAGCGTCACCCGGGCGGCGCGGCGGCTGTCGGAGTACACCACGGCGCGGCCGGGCGCCGTGGTGGTGCTCTTCTCACGTTTGGCGGCCGCGTCCGTCACTCGCCGGAACGTCTCCTCCACGGAGGTGAGGGCGGCGACCAGGCGCTC
Source organism: Streptomyces sp. NPDC004542 (assembly GCF_040610035.1). NCBI lineage: Bacteria > Bacillati > Actinomycetota > Actinomycetes > Kitasatosporales > Streptomycetaceae > Streptomyces > Streptomyces sp. NPDC004542. The sequence continues at coordinate 3,570 of NZ_JBEXLP010000177.1, read as the reverse complement.
GGGATCCTCGCCCGCCGCCCGGACGGCCTCGACCGCGCCCCGCAGTTCGTCCGTCCGGGCGAGGGCGGCGGCGCGCAGCGCCGGCTCGCCGATCCGCTCCAGACAGGCGCGCAGTCGGCGGTCGGGCCGGATGTCGGCGGGTACGTCCAGCCGCCAGGTGATCCAGCGCAGCCGGACCAGTTCGTCGAGCAGGGCGGGCACGTCGGTTCCGGGGCCCATCTCCTGCTGGAGGGCCGGAACCGAGCGGGTGCCGTCGCACAGGCGCAGCAGCCGGAGCGTCTCCGGCGGCACCGGGTGCGGCGGTCTGGCAGGGACCCGTACGGCGTCCTCCTCCAGCCGGACGAACGGCACCCGGCGGGGCGCCGTCCAGGGGCGCACCGCCGGGTCCGCGTCGATCTCCCGGGCCAGGGCGTCGACCGACCAGCTGGACCAGAAGACCTCCGAGGACGAGGTCAGTCCGGTGCCCGGCTCGACGGCCACGCCGGGCCGGGCGGTGTCGAAGGTGCCCCAGCCGACCGGTCCGAAGAAGCCGATGGTGTCGTTCTTGACGCAGAACCGCTGCCAGTAGTGCGCCACCAGCTCCTCGCGCTGGCGCTGCTTGAAGGTGCGGCCCGCGGCCGTCGGCGACCAGTTGAGGAACGGCCGGACCGCCGAGTCGAGCACCCCCCGGTTCTGCCAGGCGACCGCGGCCCGGAACGGTCCCGAGGCGGCGATCTCCTGCGCGCTCGTGGCCGCCCGCACGGCGGCCTGCGCGAACTCTGCCTCGAAGGCCTTCCAGGCGGCGCCGGACAGGGCGTCCCGCGGCCCGAACTTGTCCGCCGCGGCGGCCAGGCCGTCCGGCGCGAGCCGGAGCACCCCGTCCGCCGGGAACCCCGCGCCGCGCACCGCGACCTGGTCCCACAGCCGCCAGCGGCCGCTCAGAGAGACGGATCCCTCGTGCATACCGGTGCCCCCTAGGCCGACGCGGGAGCGGACGCGTGAACGGGGGACAGGTCGGCGACGACGACCTCCGCGAGCTCGGCGGGGGACGGATAGGTGAAGACCAGGGCGACGGCGATCTCGGCATCGAGCAGTTCCTGGAGACGGTGGACGATCTGGAAGGCGGCGAGCGAGTCGCCGCCCGCCTCGAAGAAGTCACTCGTGGCGTCGACGGTGTCGTCGCCGAGCGTCTCGCGGTAGTAGCCGGTGATCAGCGCGGTGAGTGCGGCGGTGTCGATGGGGTTCATGGCCGTCCTTCTGCGAAGTGGGTCGGAGCGTTTTGGGCTGGTTCGGACCGGTTGGGAATGGTGGGAACAGTCCGGACTGGTCGGGGCTGGTCAGGGCCGGTGTGGAGGAGGGCAGGTGAGGCCCGGCGCGGCCGGCGGCCGGTCAGCGGCCGGTGCCGGCGTGCGCGGACCGGGCGGCGGTCAGGGCGGCGGCACCGTTGCCGCCGGAGACGACGACGGCGCTGCGGCCGGGGAGCCCGAGCCGGAGGGCGCCGGCCAGGGCGGCCGCGCCGCTCGGCTCGGCCGGAACGCCGGCGCGGTGCAGCAGGGCCATCGCGTGGAGCACGGCCCGGTCGCCGACACCGATCAGTTCGTCGACCCGGTGCCGGACGATCGGGAGGATCACCTCGCCGGGCCGCTGGCCGCGCAGCCCGTCCGCCACCGAGTCGCTGGGCGGCACTTCGACCGGGCGGCCGGCGGCGACGGAGCGGGCGTAGCGCCGGGCCCGGTCGGGTTCCACGCCGATGATCCGGACCCCGCTGCCCAGATGGGCGGCGGCGAGGCAGACACCGGCCAGCAGACCGCCGCCGCCCACCGGTACGAAGACCGCGTCGAGACCGGGGGCGTCCCGCAGCACCTCCAGACCCACCGTGCCCTGTCCCGCCACCACCAGTTCGTGGTCGGACGAGGGCACCAGCGCGGCCCCGGTCCGGGCGGCGAGGTCCTTGGCGTACCGGTCGCGGTCGGCCACCCCGCCGGGCACCCGGACCACCCGGCCGCCCAGCGCCCGGACGGCCGCCTCCTTCGCCTCGGCCGCGCCGGCCGCCATCACCACCGTGACCCGGACGCCGAGCGTGCGGCCGAGGGTGGCCAGCGCGATGCCGTGGTTGCCGGAGGAGCCGGCGACCACCTCGTCGGCGCCGAGCGCGAGCATCGCGTTGGCCGCGCCGCGCAGCTTGAACGACCCGCTGTGCTGGAGGTGTTCGGCCTTGACCAGCAGTCCGGGCAGAGCGTCGCGGCGCAGCAGCGGGGTGTGTCTGACGTGGGGGGCGATCCGGTCGGCGGCGGCCGGTACGGCGGCCGGTGCGATCCGGGTGTCCGCGGCCGTCATGACACGGGCTCCGGGACGGTGGCGCGCAGGGCCCGCCGGTCGGCCTTGCCGCTGTGGGTGACGGGCAGGCGCTCCAGCCGGGTGAACCGCCTGGGCATCATGTGCGGCGGCAGGGTGCGGGCCAGATGCGCGCGCAGCTCGGCGTCGGTGGTGCTCTCGAGCGGGCCGGTGACGTGGGCGCCGAGCCAGGTCCGGCCCCGGTCGTCGGTCGCGGCGGTCACCACGGCGCCGGTGACCCCGGGGTGGGCGAGCAGGGCGCCCTCGATCTCGGCCGGGTCCACCCGATGGCCGCGGATCTTGATCTGGCGGTCGGCCCGGCCGAGGTACTCCAGGCTGCCGTCGGGGGCGCGCCGGGCCAGGTCGCCGGTCCGGTACAGCCGTGCGCCGGGCGGTCCGTACGGGTCGGGCGCGAACCGGTCGGCCGTCAGGCCGGGCTGCCCGCCGTAGCCGCGGGCCACGCCGGCGCCGCCGATGTGCACCTCGCCGGTCCGCCCGTCCAGGACGTCGCGCCCCCGCGGATCGAGCAGGCGTACGACGGTGCCGTCGATGGCGGTGCCGACGATGTCGGCGGAGGTGTCGGGGGCGGCCGGCACGTCGTAGCGGGTGGAGGTCATGGTGCACTCGCTGGGCCCGTACTGGTTGACCAGCCGGCCGCCGACCAGAGCACGGCCGCCGGCGGCGAGGAAGGGGCGCAGCGACTCGCCGCTCGAGCAGACCAGGCGCAGGGAGCGCAGTCGCCGGGCCGCGCGGGGCGACTGGGCGAGGAAGCCCAGGAAGGAGGGAGTGGTGCTGAGGAGGGTGTCGACGCGGTACTCGGCCAGGGTGTCGGCGAAGGAGTCGGCGTGCAGCAGGCGCGCGCGTTCGGCCAGGACGACGCACCCGCCCGCGGCGAGCGGTGCGAAGGTGTCCCGGATGGACGCGTCGTAGCCGGGCGGGGCGAGTTGGAGGGTCACGGTGCCGGGGCTGAGGGCGTTGTCGCGGACGACGGCGCGCAGGTACGTGTCCAGGCCGCCGTGCTCGATCAGGACGGGAAGGGGGGCGCCGGTGGAGCCCGAGGTGTGGCTGACGTAGGCGAGCGAGCGCGGGTGCGGGGCGCGGAAGGCGGCCGGCGGGGGGCCGGTGGCGGGGAGCCGGTCGAGCAGGACGGCGGGCGCGCCGACCAGCGGTCCGATCCGGTCGGCGAGGGCGGAGCTGGTGAGCAGGTGGGCCGCGCCGCCGCCGCCGGCGAGCGCGGCGAGCCGCCCGTCGGGCAGG
>NZ_JBEXLP010000176.1:0-4792 GCF_040610035.1 Streptomyces sp. NPDC004542 | reverse complement strand
CCGGTGACCTGGTAGCCCCAGGAGCCGCCGAAGGGGTGCTCGGCGACCGGCATCAGTTCGACGTGGGTGAAGCCCAGGTCCTTGACGTACGCGGGGAGCTGCTCGGCGAGCTGCCGGTAGGTGAGACCGGGCCGCCAGGACGGCAGGTGCACCTCGTACACCGAGAACGGTGCCTCGTGCACCGGCGTCTTCGCGCGCCGCTCGAGCCACTCGGCGTCGCCCCACTCGTGGTGCGAGGCCGTCACGATGGACGAGGTGGCGGGCGGGACCTCGGTGCGGCGGGCCATCGGGTCGGCGCGCAGGGTACGGGACCCGTCCGGGCGGGTGATCTCGAACTTGTACAGCTCGCCCTCGCCGAGCCCCGGCACGAACAGCTCCCACACCCCGGAAGAGCCGAGCGAGCGCATCGGATGACCGGTGCCGTCGAAGAAGTTGAAGCCGCCCGCCAGCCGCACGCCCCGCGCGTTCGGCGCCCACACCGCGAACCGGGTGCCCTTGACCCCCTGGTGGGTCGTCGGGTGCGCGCCGAGCGCCTGCCACAACTGCTCGTGCCGGCCCTCGCCGATCAGGTGCAGGTCCAGGTCGCCGAGCGTGGGCAGGAAGCTGTAGGCGTCCTCCGTCTCGTGGACGTTCTCCTCGTACGCCACCAGCAGCCGGTACCGCGGGACCTCGCGCAGTGGGAGCAGCCCGGAGAAGAAGCCGTCGCCGTCGTCGTGCAGTCCGGCCCGCAGGTCGCCGGAGACGACGGTGACGGAGCGCGCGTACGGGCGGAAGGCCCGGAAGGCGACCCCGCCGGGCACCACGTGCGCGCCCAGCACCGCGTGCGGGTCGTGATGGGTGCCGTGCAGCAGCCGCTCGCGGTCACCGGCGTCGACGGCCGGGGAGACGGCGACCTCCACCTCGGGCGAGGCCGCGGGCGCGGGTACGGGAGCCGGCCCGGGGGCGGGCGCGCTCTCGATCTCCGGCGGCCCGGCCTGCGCGGGCGCCTTCTCCTTGGCGCGCTCGGCGGGCTCGGCGGACTTGCGGGACTTGGCGGGCTCGGCGGCCTTGGCCGGCTTGGCGGCCTTGCCCTTGCCGGACTTGTTCTTCTCGGTCGCTGACTTCTTGGACGTCACGGACGCGTCTCCCGGGCGAGGTGGGGGGGCGGCCCCCTAGGTCAGGTCGGAGGTGGCGAGGCGGTGGACCGCCGCGAGGGGTACGGGGAGCCAGTCGGGTCGGTGCCGGGCCTCGTAGACGACCTCGTAGATCGCCTTGTCCGTCTCGTAGGCACGCAGCATGACGGGATCGGTGCGCGGGTCGGTGCCCGCGACCTCGGTGTAACCGGAACAGTAGGCGGCCCGGCAGGCCCTCGCCCAGTCCGTTGCCGCGGGACTGACGGAATGGGCCGCGTAGTCGAAGGAGCGGAGCATCCCGGCGATGTCCCGGACCGTCGGCTGCGGCATGCGCCGCTCGGCCAGCGGCCGGGCCGGTTCGCCCTCGAAGTCGATCAGCGACCACTGCCCGGACGGCGAGCGCAGGCACTGGCCGAGGTGCAGGTCGCCGTGGATGCGCTGGGCGGTCCAGGTGCGGCCCTCGGCGGCCAGGCCGGCCAGCGCCTCGAAGGCCGAGCGCAGCCCGGTCTCGTACGGCCCGAGCGCGGGCACCGCCTGTACGGCGGCGGTCAGGCGCTCCATCATGCCGTCCACGAGGACCCGCAGCTGGCTGTGGCCCAGGGTGACGGTGGGCAGGGCACGGGCGAGCGCGGTGTGCACCTCGGCGGTGGCCCGGCCCAGCGCCCGCGCGTCGGCGACGAAGTCCTCTCCCTTGGCGAGTTCGCGCAGCGCCAGCTCCCAGCCGTCGCCCGCGCCCCGCACGAACGGCTGGAGCACGCCCAGGACATAGGAGTCGGAGCCGCCGTCCAGCTCGGCGTGGAGCCAGGCGGTCGGCGCGGGCACCCGGGCGCAGCCCTCCCGGGCCAGGGCGAGGGGTATCTCCAGGTCGGGGTTGACGCCGGGCACGACCCGGCGCAGCAGCTTGAGAATGAACGTATCTCCATAGACCACCGAGGTGTTGGACTGCTCGGCGGTCATCAGCCGGGCCACGAGCCCCTCGCGGATCTCCTGGCGCGGATCCCGCTCGAAGCGGAGCACGCCGACGCGGGCCTGCGAGCGCAGCGCCTCCAGCAGCATCTCGGCGGGCCGGGTGTCGTACAGGGCGTCGTACACCGTGCGTCCGGCCAGCGGGCCATCCTCCACATGTCCGATCAGCGCGGGCGCCAGCCGGGGCGGCAGCGCCTCGCGCACGCCTATGAGGAGCTGGTAGCAGTCGCCGGGCTGCGTCGGGGAGCCCAGTGTGGCCGGCTGGTGGGCCCGGACCAGCAGGTGGTACAGGCCGAGCCGGCCGTCGGGCGGCAGCAGTTCGGTGGCCGCGACCGGTGTGAATCCGGTGACCGGGCGTCCTTTGCCCGCGAACCAGCGCTGCCTGGGCAGCCACTCGCGCAGCAGTGGATCGAACGACGCGAGCAGCTGGCCGGGACTTGCGGTGGTGCCGGAGGGGGTGACCGTTTCCGCCATGGCGTCACGTCCTTTCCCCGGGTCGTCGGGGCGGTTACTTCTGCGTGCCCCGGGTGGGGCGGTGGAAACCGCCCCACCCGGGCTTGTGTGCGCGTTCCTTCGGCTGGACGCGCTGCTACACGCCTTCCCCGCGCAGCCGGAACCAGTAGAAGCCGTGGCCCGCGAGGGTCAGCAGGTACGGCAGCTCACCGATCGCCGGGAAGCGGACACCGCCGAACAGTTCGACGGGGTGCCGCCCGGTGAACCGCCTGAGGTCGAGCTCGGTGGGCTGTGCGAACCGGGAGAAGTTGTGCACACAGAGGACGAGGTCGTCCTCGTACTCGCGGAGGAAGGCGAGGACGGCGGGGTTGGAGGAGGGCAGTTCGGTGTAGGACCCGAGTCCGAAGGCGGGGTTCTGCTTGCGGATCTCGATCATGCGGCGGGTCCAGTGGAGCAGGGAGGAGGGGGAGGCCATGGAGGCCTCGACGTTGGTGACCTGGTAGCCGTAGACGGGGTCCATGATCGCCGGGAGGTAGAGGCGTCCGGGGTCGCTGGAGGAGAAGCCGGCGTTGCGGTCGGGGGTCCACTGCATGGGGGTGCGGACGGCGTCGCGGTCGCCGAGCCAGATGTTGTCGCCCATGCCGATCTCGTCGCCGTAGTAGAGGATCGGGGAGCCGGGCAGGGAGAGGAGCAGGGCGGTGAAGAGTTCGATCTGGTTGCGGTCGTTGTCGAGGAGGGGGGCGAGGCGGCGGCGGATGCCGATGTTGGCGCGCATGCGGGGGTCCTTGGCGTACTCGGCCCACATGTAGTCGCGTTCCTCGTCGGTGACCATCTCCAGGGTGAGTTCGTCGTGGTTGCGCAGGAAGATGCCCCACTGGCAGCCGGAGGGGATGGCGGGGGTCTTGGCGAGGATCTCGGAGACCGGGTAGCGCGATTCCCGTCGTACGGCCATGAAGATGCGGGGCATGACGGGGAAGTGGAAGGCCATGTGGCACTCGTCGCCGCCGGCCCGGAAGTCGCCGAAGTAGTCGACGACGTCCTCCGGCCACTGGTTCGCCTCCGCCAGCAGCACGGTGTCCGGGTACTGGGCGTCGATCTCCTTGCGCACCCGCTTCAGGAACGCGTGGGTCTCCGGGAGGTTCTCGCAGTTGGTGCCCTCCCGCTGGTACAGGTACGGCACGGCGTCCAGCCGGAACCCGTCGATGCCGAGGTCCAGCCAGAACTTCAGCGCGGAGATCATCTCCTCCTGCACGGCCGGGTTCTCGTAGTTGAGGTCCGGCTGGTGCGAGAAGAAGCGGTGCCAGTAGTACTGCTTGCGTACCGGGTCGTACGTCCAGTTGGAGACCTCGGTGTCGACGAAGATGATCCGCGCGTCCTGGTACTGCTTGTCGTCGTCGGCCCAGACGTAGTAGTCGCCGTAGGGGCCGTCGGGGTCCCTTCTGGACTCCTGGAACCACGGGTGCTGGTCGCTGGTGTGGTTCATGACGAAGTCGATGATCACGCGCATGCCGCGCTGGTGGGCGGCGTCGACGAACTCCACGAAGTCGGCGAGGTCACCGAACTCGGGCAGCACGGCGGTGTAGTCGGAGACGTCGTAGCCGCCGTCCCTGAGCGGTGACTTGAAGAAGGGCGGCAGCCACAGGCAGTCCACCCCCAGCCACTGGAGGTAGTCGAGCTTGGCGGTCAGGCCCTTGAGGTCGCCGACGCCGTCACCGTTGCTGTCCTGGAAGGAGCGGACGAGGACCTCGTAGAAGACGGCGCGCTTGAACCAGTCCGGGTTCCGGTCCTTGGCGGGAGTGTCTTCGAACGTGTCCTGAACAGGCTCGTTGACGATCATATGGTGGGTGACCCTCCGATCTGCGGGTTGGACGGTCGCAGGACGAAGACGTGCGCGGGCCTGTGGCCCGGTTCGAGGCGCACATAGTTGGCCCTGCCCCAGTGATAGGTCTCGCCGGTGAGCTCGTCGCGCACCGGCACCGACTCGTGCCAGTCCAGGCCGAGTTGCGGCATGTCCAACGAGACCGTCGCCTCCTGGGTGTGGTGGGGGTCGAGGTTGGCGACCACCAGAACCGTGTTCGATCCGCTCCGCTTGCTGTAGACGATCACTTCTTCCTTGTCGGCGTGATGGAAGTGGAGGTCGCGCAGCTGCCGCAGGGCCGGGTTGTCGCGCCGGATGGTGTTGAGGCGGGTGACGAGGGGGGCGATGGTGCGTCCCTCGCGTGCGGCGGCGGCCCAGTCGCGGGGTTTGAGCTGGTACTTCT
>NZ_JBEXLP010000175.1:0-5026 GCF_040610035.1 Streptomyces sp. NPDC004542 | reverse complement strand
GACGCCGGCGCCCGCCCCCGGCAGCGGCGCGCCCGCCGGCACCGACGTCCAGCGGGTCGTCCTGGAGATCATCAGCGAGCGCACCGGCTACCCCGTCGACATGATCGAGCCCGACCTCGACCTGGAGGCGGATCTGAGCATCGACTCGATCAAACGGGCCGAGATCGCGGGCGAACTCGCCCAGCGGCTGGGCATCGGCGGCGACAGCGGCCTCCAGGCCTCCCTCGACGACGCCGAACTGGAGGAGCTGGCCAAGGCGCGGACGGCCGCGGCGGTCACCGACTGGCTGGCGGCGCGGCTCGGCGCGGCCGACGGGCGGACGGCGCTCGCGCCGGAGGCCGTCCCGCCCGCCGAGGAGCCTTCCGGGATCACCGGCCAGGCCCCCAAGCGGTTCGAGCTCAGCGCCGTGCCCCTGCCCCTGCCCGACGGCCCGGCGGACCCCGCCGCCGTGCTCGCCGGGCAGCGGTTCGCCGTCCTCGGTGACGGGGCGGGCGCGGCCGGGCAGGTCGAGGCGCGGCTCACCGGGTACGGCGCCCATGTCGTGACCGCCGGCCGGGAGCACCTCCTCAACCCTGCGGACGGCCCCCTGGACGGCGTCCTCTACCTCGGCGCGCTGCCCGGCGCCGACGTCCCGGTCCTGCCGGACGCCTTCCCGGTGCTGCGGGCCGCCCTGGCCCTCGGCCCGCGCCGGCTGCTGGCCGCCCGGCCCACAGGCGGCGCCGAGGCCCTGCCCGCGGCCGGTCTGTACGGCCTGTTCCGCACCATCGCCCGCGAGTACCCGGAGACCGTCGCACGCGTCGTCGGCCTCGACGACACCGCCCCGGCCGCCGTCGCCGACGCCCTGCTCGCCGAAGTGCTCGCACCGTCGCCCGAGCCGGCCCCCGTCGTCCTGCGCACGGCCGCGGGCCGGCACGGCACGGAACTCGTCGAGGCGCCCCTGGGCCCGCTCGGCACCACCGGAGCCGGCCCCGCCGGGGACGGCGCCGCCGAGGCCGCCGCGCTCGGCCTCGACCGGGACTCCGTGGTGCTGCTGGTGGGCGGCGCCCGCGGGATCACCGCCAGGTTCGCGGCCACGCTCGCCTCGGCCTGCCGCTGCCGCGTCGAACTGATCGGCCGGACCCCGGCCCCCACCGGCCCCGAGGACCCGCGGACCGCCGCCGCCCGCACCCCGGCCGAACTGCGCGCGGCGCTCGCCGCGCAGGCGGGCGGTGGCCCGCTGAAGCCCGCCGAGGTCAACCGCGCCGCGGAACTGCTGCTGGCGCAGCGGGAGATCACCGCGACCCTCGGGGAACTCACGGCACTCGGCAGCCAGGCCCGCTACCGCTGCGTGGACTTCCGCGACCACGACGCGGCACTCCAGGCGATCAAGGAGATCCACGCCGAGCACGGCCGGCTCGACGGGGTCGTGTTCGCCGCCGGGGTGATCGAGGACCGGCTGATCGCCGAGAAGACCGCCGAGTCCTTCCAGCGGGTGTACGGCACCAAGACCGCCGGAGCGGCGACCCTGCTGGCGGCCCTGGAGGAACTGCCCACCGGGCCCGGCTTCGCCGTCCTGTTCGGCAGCGTCTCCGCTGTCCTCGGCAACCGGGGCCAGGCCGACTACGCGGCCGCCAACGACGCCCTGGAGGACCTCGGCGCCGACTGGGCGGCCCGCACCGGTCACCGCGCGCTGACCGTGCACTGGGGACCCTGGGCGCCCACCGGCGCCCACACCGGCATGGTCAGCCCCGAACTCGGCCGGGAGTACGCCCGGCGCGGGGTCGGGCTCATCGACCCCGAGGAGGGCACCGCGGCCCTGCTGCGGGAACTCGCCTGGGGCGACACCGCCGCCCGGGCGGTCGTCTACACCGCCTCGGGCTGGTGACATGACGGACACGACGGGTCGTCAGACACCTGTGGCCATCGTCGGCATGGCGGTCCTGCTCCCCGGCGCCGCCGACCTGGACGCCTACTGGCACAACCTGCGCGACGGCGTGGACGCGATCGGCGACGTGCCCGAGGGCCGCTGGGACGCCGACTACTACCGTCCCTCGGCCGCGACCGGGCCCGCCGTCGCCGACCAGGTGTACTGCCGGCGTGGCGGGTTCGTGGACGGCCTGGCCGAGGTGGAGGTCACCCGGTTCGGCATCATGCCCGCCTCGGTGGCGGGTACCGAGCCGGACCAGCTGATCGCGCTGCACGTGGCCGCCGCCGCGATCGCCGACGCGGGCGGCGCGGACCGGCTGCCCGACCCGCACCGCGTCGGCGTCGTCCTGGGCCGGGGCGGCTACCTCACCCCCGGCCTGGTCCGGCTCGACCAGCGGGTGCGGACGGCGGGACAGCTCGTCCGCACCCTGGGCGAGTTGCTGCCCGACCTCACACCGGGCCAACTGGCCCGGGTCCGGGAAGCGTTCACCGAACGCCTGGGCCCGCACAGCCCCGAGTCCGCGATCGGCCTGGTGCCCAACCTGGCGGCGTCCCGCGTCGCCAACCGGCTCGACCTGCGCGGCCCCGCCTACACCGTGGACGCGGCCTGCGCCTCCTCGCTGGTCGCCGTCGACCAGGCGGTCGGCGCACTCGCCGCCGGGCGCTGCGACGTGATGCTGGCCGGGGGAGTGCACCACTGCCACGACATCACCCTGTGGAGCGTGTTCTCACAGCTGCGCGCCCTCTCCCCGAGCCAGCGCATCCGCCCCTTCCACCGGGACGCCGACGGCATCCTCATCGGTGAGGGCACGGGTGTGGTCGTCCTCAAGCGGCTCGCCGACGCCGAGCGCGACGGCGACCGCGTCTACGCGGTGATCCGGGGCACGGGCGTGGCCAGCGACGGCCGTACGTCCAGTCTCGTCAACCCCGACCCGGGCGGCCAGGCGCAGGCCGTACGCCAGGCCTGGCGGGCCGCCGGCCTCGACCCGGCCGCCCCCGGCGCCCTCGGCCTGCTGGAGGCGCACGGCACCGCCACCCCCGCCGGGGACGCCGCCGAACTGGCCACCCTGGCCGAGGTGTTCGGAGCCGGCGAGGCCGGCGCCCCGGAGAGCGAGGACCGCGCCGTGCTCGGCTCGGTGAAGTCGATGATCGGCCACACCATGCCGGCCGCCGGAGTGGCAGGCCTCGTCAAGGCCGCCCTGGCCGTCCACCACGGCACGCTCCTGCCCACCCTGCACTGCGACGACCCCCACCCCGCCCTCGCCCGCACCCGCTTCCGGCCGCTGCGGAAGGCGGTTCCCTGGGACACCGGCGGGGACCGGACGGTGCGCCGGTCGGCGGTCAACGCGTTCGGCTTCGGCGGGATCAACGCCCACGTCGTCCTGGAGGAGGCGCCCACCGGCCGCACGGCACCGGCGAGCGGCGGCCTCCGCGTCCGGGCCGGCACCGCCGGGTCGGTGGGTTCCGGGTCGGAGGGGCCCCAGGCTTGTGTGCGCGGGCCGGGCTCGGTGGCGGTCAGGGTCGACGTGGCCGCTGCCGCAGGGCCGGCGGGATCCGGGCCGGTGGGTTCGGGCACGGAGCCGGTGGGTTCGGGCACGGACGTGAACGAGTCCGGCTCGGCACCGGTCGGCGTCGGTGAGCCGGTCGGTCGGGCCGCTGACGTGGTGGCCGGCGGTCCTGCCGCGGCGGTAGCCGCCGGGTCGGTGGGTTCCGGGGCGGAGGGGCCCGGGGCTGATGTGCGTGGGCCCGGCTCCGGGGAGGCCGGCGTGGCGGGCGGGGGTTCCGCAGCGGCCGATGCCGTCGAGTCCGCGGGGTCCGTGGCGAGGAGTGCCGGTGCCGGCCCGGGGGAGGCCGGGGGCGGGCGCCCGCCCACCCCCGCCCGGGTCACCGAACCCGAACGTGTCCTCCTGCTCGCCGCCGACCACCCGGAGGGCCTCGCCGCGCTCCTCGCCGCCGACGACTCCGCCGTACTCGGCTCCGGACTGGACAGCGACCGGACGCATCCCGAGGCCGGTCCGGTGCGGCTGGGCATCGTCGGTCCCACCGCCAAGCGGCTGGCGCTGGCCCGGCGGGCGGTCGGCAAGGGCCGGGCCTGGCAGGGCCGCAGCGACGTCTGGTTCCGGACCCGGCCGCTCCTCGGGCCGGGGCAGGGCGGACTCGCCTTCGTCTTCCCCGGCCTCGAGGCCGAGTTCACCCCCCGCGTCGACGACGTCGCCGCCCACTTCGGTCTGCCCCGGCTTCCCGGGACCCCGGCCGGGGAACCACGGGTCGGTGACGTGGGCCGGCACGGCGCCGGTGTCGTAGGCGTGGGCCGGCTGCTCGACGCGGCGCTGCGCCGCATGGGCGTCGTGCCGGACGCGGTGGCCGGGCACAGCGTCGGTGAATGGACCGCGATGGCGGTGGCCGGCCTGTACTCCGGTGCCGAGGTCGACGCGTTCATGGCCGGGTTCGACCCGGACACACTGACCGTCCTGGGCCTGGCCTTCGCCGCCGTCGGGGCCCCCGCGGCGCAGGTCGCCGCCGCCCTCGCCGACGACTGGGCGGACGCCGGGATCGTGCTCTCCCACGACAACGCGCCCGGCCAGTCGATGGTGTGCGGGCCGGACACGGCGGTCGCCGCGTTCGTACGGGCCTTCCGCGCCCGGGGCGTGCTGTGCCAGGTGCTGCCCTTCCGGTCCGGGTTCCACACGCCGATGCTCGAGCCCTATCTGGCGCCCATCAAGGAAGCCGCCGACCGGTTCCGGCTCCATCCGCCCACCGTGCCCGTGTGGTCCGGGACCACGGCGGCACCCTTCCCGCGGGGCGAGGCCGCCGTACGCGAACTCTTCCTCCGCCACCTGCTCGAACCCGTACGCTTCCGCGAGCTCGTCGAGGCCCTGTACGACGCCGGGCACCGCGCCTTCGTCCAGGTGGGCCCGGGGCAACTCGCGTCCCTGATCGGCGACACCCTCGGCGACCGGGACCACCTGGTCGTCGCCGCGAACTCGCCCCACCGCACGGGCCTCGCCCAGCTCCGCCGGACGGCCACGGCGCTGTGGACGGCGGGCGCCCCGGTGGCGGGCTCGGCCCCGAGGGCCGCCAGGCGCAGGAGGAGCTGGGGCTGTACATGGGCGGACTGGAC
>NZ_JBEXLP010000174.1:0-5372 GCF_040610035.1 Streptomyces sp. NPDC004542 | reverse complement strand
GCCGAGCCGCCTGCGGTGGTCGCGCAGCAGCATCGCGAGATGCTCGGCGGTCCCTCTGCGGACATCGAGGACAGCGGTGTAGGTGATACCGGACGCCACGTGAAGCCTCTCGGCCGGAACTTGATCTTCGCAGACCCGTTCCTACCAGGGGCTTCACGCATAACTGACGCCGGGTCACCGCCACGATCACTCGCACGCGGTCACACACCGCAACCATCACGTTGCCGAGAAGACCTCAGTCTGCTCTGTGGACCTGCCGTCGAGGTCATCTAAGCCTGACGCGTGCAGATCGCGGGCACACCCGGCCATGCATCGCCTGGCACCTGATCAACGAACCGGACGCCTCTTACCGGGAACTCGGCGCTGACTGGCACCGCCGCCACTTCGGCCCCGCCCGCAAGACCCGCGATCTCGTCCACCATCTCCAGGCCCTCGGCCACCAAGTCGCCATCACCCCGGCATCACCTGACCAGCCCGTCTGACCGTCATCCGGTCCGCACGCAGCCCGGATGCTGCCGCCGGCCCTCCCAAACATCGATTTTCCGATCAGCTTCAGCGCCCGGCACGCTCGGGACCGTGCCCCGAGATAGAGCAAGCCCATCCCGTCGGAAACGGGGCGGGCTCACCTCTTCGGCTGAGGCCTCTCTGTTTCAGGACGCCGGGATCCCATCCCCGTCGATAGCGACGACCACCGACCCCGACCCCTCGGCCAAATAGTCGTGTTCCGGAAAGTAGTCCACGTGAAGATGGTCGTCCTGATCCGCCTCCACAGCAAAGCCTTCGATGTTTTCGGCGAGGAGCGAAAAGGACTCTGGGCCGCCCTGCACATCCATGGATTCGCCGTTTCCGAATGACGAAATCATGATCTTTGCGCTCACTTGACGGAATGTCATCCGCGCCAACGACCTGCTGTACGGGAACGGATCGGAGACCTTCTCCAAGAGAATCTCTCCCTGCCCGTTCCGCAACTGCTGTCCCAAGGCCAACAGTTCGGAGCGGGTTCCGGAGAGTTCCAGCTCCCCGGTCGAATCATCGCGCAAGACCTTCACCATCACGCCTTCACTCTTCGCCTACGGCCAGTAGTCGCCGGACCGGATCGTGGACGGGTCGATCGCCGTGTGCGGATCCTTGAGCGGGCCGCTGGTGACTGTTTTCCCATTGATCTGGGTCTCCAGGTTCAGATGCGGACCCAGTTTCTGGACGTGCCCGCTTCCGGGGTTCACATCGAACCTCGCGATCTTCCTGACCATGTTCCCGGACGCATCGGTCGACACGCTCATGAACTGGACTCCACCGCTGCCGGACCGCACCCCTGTCGCGTTGTCAACGACATGTGCCACGGCACGACTGACGGCCTCGTCCATCGAAATGCTGCAGTTGTGGACCAGGACCGGCGTGCGGCCCGCCAGCACATAGTACGTGTGCTACGCGACCCCTCTCTACCTGCGTTTTCGCAGGTAAAACGGTGTTCGACGGTTCCGCTGGGGTGCGGGTTCGGCCGGGGTCGTTCGTGGTTACCCCGTCACCACTGCCGTCAAGGGTCTTGACCAATCAGGCAGGACTGGGGCCTCGCGGCGGCTCGGAGGTGGGCCTCCGAGGCGGCCCTCGGTCGGCGTGCGGCAAGGTTCGTGCGTCGGCCAGTCTGGCAGTGCGGGGGCCAGGGCGGGACGGGTTCGCCGATCGGAGGGGGCCGGGAGCTTCGCTCCCCGTCGGAGGCGACGCCAGCCACCGCTCGACGGCGAGCTGGCGATTCGCGCGGAGAGCCAGCCCCCTGGTCGGCCCTGTTCCCCTGGATGGCCCGGTGAGATATCCAACGGGACAACTTCCCGAAGCGCCAGCAGCCAGTTTCTGGTCAGCCTGGTCACGGGCCGCTGCCTCGTCTGGGAGCCGGGCCCGGCTGCGCCAGCGGCGAGCGGCTACTCCGCGCCGAGGATGCGCAGACCGTGGTGGGCTCGGAAGTCCTCGTAGTCCTTGAGGTTGAGCGTGGCCAGCGGCAGGTCGTAGGTGAGAGCACAGGCCGCGATCCACATGTCGTTGATCGGGCGTGGGCGTCCGCGCTGGATGCCCGCGGCTGACAGGCGGCCCCAGGATGCGGCGACGGCTTCGTCGCCGGGCAGGATCGGGATGCCGGAGAGCCAGTCGGCGAGTTCCTGGCGGCTGCGGGTGCCCCAGTGACGGATCTCGGTCCACTTGGTCAGTTCGCCGAAGGTCACGAAGGTGATCAGCGGCTTGCGGCCGATCAGCCTGGTGGCGAGCGGGCCGGTGAGCTTGCGCTTGTGGGACAGCGAGGCGACGTCGGTGTCGAGGATGACGGGTTGCACGGCGGCGGCTCAGGCGACGTCGCGGTGGCGCTCGGCGTACGTGAAAGCCAAGAACTCCTCCAGTTCCTCGTCCGACTCGAAGGTGTCGGCGGCGAGGTCGTCCAGGGACCGGATCGGCTGGGTGTTCTTCGCGGCCAGCAGCTCCTCGACCGAAACGCGGGGCCGAAGCGGTGGGTAGCCGGAGTACTCCGCGTCGGGTGTGCTCATCGGGACCTCCACGGGACGGGATGTGGCTACCGAGGCCAGCATACGGGGGCTGCCCCGCGCTGACACCGGGCTTCACCCCACGGAGTCGATCCCCGAACATGTGTGCGCCGATCCTCGCAGGTGCTGGCGGGAGCTTGGGCCGGTGGCCTGCCTGGGGTGGGGTCGGGTACGGACAGGGGGCCGTACGCCGGGCCGGCGAACGGGGCAGGCACTTGGTCCTGCTACATCAGCACGACCGCCGGGACGGCTTGCTGTGCCGGAAGCCAGGTTCTGGTCAGCTCGGTCACCAGCCGTCGGATCCTGAGTCGGTCGTCGCTCAAGGCTCGACGCTCGTCCGTGGGCCGCGCCGCGAGCCGGCCGCGGCGAACGGCCAAGTGCATCTTCCAGGGCCGGGCGGGGAGGGATCGGCCGATGGTGGGGCGCTGGGAGCTTCGCTCCCCGCCGGAGGCGACGCCGGCCACCGCCCTCGGTGAGCCCGGTGACGGACGTGAAGGGTCGGTCCCCTGGTCGGCCCTGCGCCTGCGATCCGGCCGTAGGACGGTCGTCGGTGACAACTTGCTCCGCCAGGAGCCCAGTTACGGTCAGCCCGGCGACCAGGCCGATTGCCTCTCCGGCAGCCCTGGATCACCCCCGGCTGCCGGGGCGGCTCGCCACCTGCGGCCAGCTGGACCGCCGCCGCGGCCGAGCGTCGAGAAGCCAACAAGCCTCACCAGGTTTCCGATGTTGTCTAGGCCCAGCGTCAAACATCACCTGGGACCAAACCGTCAGGCATCACCTGGGACCCGACACCAACGGGGAGGGCACCGTCTACCAACGCAAGGACGGCCGCTGGGAAGCCGCCGGGTACGTCCTCGCCCCCGGCAACACCCGCAAGCGCGTCCGCGTCTACGGCACCACCCGCAAGGACGCCGTGGCCAAGCTCACCGAGAAGATCGCCGCCAGCAACCGCGGCATCCCCATGCCCTCCGCGCAGGACAGCGTGGCCGCGTACCTGACCTATTGGCTGGAAGGCGTCGCCGTCGCAGCAGTGCGAGCGTGAGGCAGCAGGGGCCACGTGGCAGCACAGCGGGCACGTGTTCACCACGGCGCAGGGCGGATCGATCGACCCGACCAACCTCACCCGCGCCTTCACCACCCTCCTCCGCCGCGCCGGCCTCCGCCGCATCCGCTTGTTGAGTCGGCCCGGGGCGCGGTGCCGGGATTGCTCCCGGTCCGTTTCCCGGGACCGCTTGCCGAACCCGCCGTACCGATCTCTCGGTAACGGGCTCTCCACGGTGTCTGCCGTCAGGCAGTGGCGGGCCAGGGGCTTGGGATCTTGTTGCCCCGGTAGGTGTAGCGGGAGACCGTCACACCTTGCAGCCGGTAGTACTCGAACCCGTCGGCCGCGATCACCCACCGCCCGGAGGCGGTTTTCAGGTGGCGGCGCAGTTGACCCCAGTTCCAGCCGTGGCGGGCCCGCAGCATGTGGACGAGTCTCCACCAGGTGAAGGAGTCCAGCTTGCTGAAGGTCCACTTCGCCACGGCGTGCCGGAAGTAGTTGGCCCAGCCCCGCATGATCTGGCCCAGCCGGGTCAGGGTCGATACGAGGTCCCACTGTGATGTCTTGTGTGTCAGGGCACGGATCTTCGCCTTCAGGGTCCGGACGGGCCGGGGATCGATGAAGGTGTAGACGTACCACTTGTTCGTCCCCCCCTTACGTTTCCACCGGATGCGGAAACCGAGGAAGCCGAACCCGTCGCTCATGTGGACCACTTGGGTTTTGTCTGGTGACAGCCGCAGCCCCATGGTGGCCAGCACCCCGGCGACGTCCTCGCGCAGCGCTTCGGTGTCCTCGCGCGAACCATGCACCAAGATCACGAGGTCGTCGGCGTAACGGATAATCCGCCACGTCGGCCGGCCGCGGGAACGTCGGTAGGTTCGCTTTCCCGGGGTGGACATCGCCCCGCCGTCCTTCCACGGCGCCATCACGTGCTCGTCGAGCGCGGACAGCGCGATGTTGAAGATCAACGGTGACAGGATGCCGCCCTGGGGTGTGCCGGTGTGGGTGTTGCGCTGCTCGCCGAGTTCGGTGAGCACACCGGCCTTGAGGAACGCCTTGACCAGGACCAGCACACGCTTGTTCTTGACCCGCGCCCGCACTCGGTTCATGACGAAGGAGTGCGAGAGGTTGTCGAAGGCCGCCTCGATGTCCGCGTCCAGCACCCAGCGATAACCCCGGGTGCCGAAGTGGTGGATCTCGGCGATCGCGTCGTGTGGCCTGCGCCGGGGCCGGAATCCGTAGGAGACCGGTTCGAATCCGGTCTCGAAGATGGGTTCCAGCACCAGTTTCAGCGCCGCCTGGACGACCCGGTCCGCGAGCGCGGGAATCCCCAGCTTGCGGAGCTTTCCCGACCCGCCCGGTTTGGGGATCTTCCTCTCCCGCACCGGCAACGGCCTAAACGAGCCGTCCCTGAGAGCGGCCCGCAGATCGTCCAGGAAACCGGGGACCCCGATCCGCTCCTCGACTCCGGCGACCGTCAGGCCGTCGACGCCGGGAGTGTCGGCCCCCCGGTTGCCCGCGACCCGGTCGAACGCCATGACCAGCGTGGCCGGGTCGTGCACGAAGTTGAACAAGTCATCGAACCGGCGGCCCGGATCGGCCGCCGCCCAACGGTGAAGCTTGGTCTGCATCCCCGATACCCTCGCCCATGACCCGGCAGGTCCCGGACGCGGAGCGCCGCCGTTCGGCGGTGCGTCTTCCGGCATTACAGGGTCTTCAAAGTTGAGCGGTGCGGAGGTGTCCGCGGGCCCGGCGGGTGGTGACGCAGCGTGTCCGTAGCCGTTGGTTGTCGGCATTGCGAAGGC
>NZ_JBEXLP010000173.1:0-5921 GCF_040610035.1 Streptomyces sp. NPDC004542 | reverse complement strand
CCCTCAACGCGTTCCAGATCGCCTTCGAGGGCCGGCTCACCCCGGCCAACAACTGAACCTCAACAACCAAGATCAGCCGTTAAATTGACACACCCCAGCCGCCGTACGAGGTCGTCGTCGATGGGATGCTGGCCGGGATGCATTTGCCCTGTGCTCATGGGCCGTCATCCGATCGTCCGGGGCCGGTGAGCGTCAAATGCTTTTTGCGGAATCCGATGTGCCGAGTAGTTCAGCCTTTATCCTGGTTGACGGCGACGATCGGCAGGAGCGTCGCGGTCGCCGGAACGCCGATCTTTCCGGGGTGTCGCCCCAGCTGGCGTGGGGATGTCGACCAGCCGTTCCAGCAGTTGGTCGAGCGCGGCCTGACCGTCGTCGATGGCAGTGCACCCGTTTCCGCACACGGGAAGACGTCGCCAGGTTCCTCGGCCCCGACAAAACCAAGATCAAACCGACGTGTTGATTCCCGGCAAGCCCTTAGCGCCTTAAAAACGGTGCACTCTCATCCGTACGAGGTGGTGCACGTCCACTTGTACGCGGACACTCTCCGTCTCGACGGAGACGGGTCCACAACCTGGGCACGGTGGTGGAGAGTCCGGATCTGGTGGCCTACCAGAGGAATCGCGTCGTCGTTCAGGCGGCTCTGGCCGGAATGCTGGACGGCAACACGTTCGTCCTGCGCCCAGTGGACGCCGTCCTGGGTGCGCCAGCGCAGGGCGAACTCAACGCCGCGGAGGGCGAGGGACACCGCGTCGCTCGGTGGTGGTCAGCCAGCCGGCGCGGCGGACCACCTCGGACGGCTGCTGCGGGGCGGTGACCGCGCCGAGGACGAGGTGGGCGCGTCGCCTCCGTCGGCCCCCTTCTTGCGCAGCTCGGTGATCTGCCGAGAGGCCGAAGCATGTCCGCGTCAGCGAACCTCCCGGGGAGGCACCAGCGCAGTTCGGCGGCCTGGGAACCGTTCGGCTCGTCGGCAGCGAGCTCCACGAGTGCCGTGACCGGCCGTGTCGGCGCCTCCCGTCCCGCGGCAGGCGAAAACGCGTTGGCTGGCCAGCACCGAACTGCGACGACGCTGGACAGCCTCCCTGGTAGTGCCGGTGCTCACCGGTGGCCGCGGCTGCCTGCGGACCGGTCCGCCGGCACGATCACGGCCTGACCACGGGTCCCTGCCCGATCCAGCCAGTGGCGGCCACCACCTCGCGCGCGATGTCCGCGACGACACGCCCGTCCGTCGCGACCCTCACCACATCCGCAGGAGTCCGCTGATCCAGCAACCGCGCCTTACGCGTACTGCCCTCCCACTCCGTCTCCAGCTCCGAGCCAAGTTCCCTGCACTCCAGCCGTAGACGTGTAGTGGCGTCGGAGGCCGTAAGCAGAACCCTCACGATCCACAACCGGACACCCATGGCCCGCTCGAACATACCGGTCGCCTCGGGCATCACACTCAGCGTGTTCACGTAGATCAAACGCCGGTAACCCCGCCGGGCGTAGTTCGCCCACACCGCAGTCAGATTGCTTTCAGTGATCTCCGCGCGGTGAGGGTCTCCCTCAGGAGCCGGATGCACCTGCCCCATGAAGTCACCGTCGATGACCGCATGAGGAACCGCAGCGCCCCGCAACAACGCCGAAACCTCCCACCCCACACTCGTCTTGCCAACCCCGGCCCGTCCTCCGATGAGCAGCACTTCGGCGTGATCCATGGCCGCAGCCTGGCAGCCCACCTCTGTCTGGTGCGATCGAATATTGGTCGGCCAAAGATCCCGATCTAGGGACTGCAAATCGTTCGGTGTAACTCCCGATCACGGAGGATGCATCGATGACCAGTGAGAACGTGGCCGAGCAGGACGCTGTCGAGTCGGCAGCGGCTGCGTCGGCGAAGGCCCTGGACGACCGGCTGATCGACGAGTTGGTGAGCCGGGCCCAGGGCCGAGGGCCCGTAGCTGACCGGTGAGAGCGGGCTATTGCAGCAGCTGACCAAGCGGCTGCTGGAGTCCGCCCTGGAGGGCGAGATCACCGACCAACTCGGCTATGACAAGCACGACCCCGCGGGCAAGAACGGCGGCAACTCCCGCAACGGCACCCCCGCTCCAAAACGGTGCTGACCGACGTCGGGCCAATGGAGATCGTCGCGCCCCGTGACCGCGACGGCTCCTTCGAGCCGAAGATCGTCAAGAAGCGGCAGAAGCACCTGACCGGCGTCGACGAGATGGTCATCTCGCCGGCCGCCAAGGGCCTGACCACCGCAGAGGTCCAGGCCCACCTGGCCGAGGCCTAGGGCGCAGAGATCTCCCGCCAGACCATCGCCACCATCACCGACAAGGTCCTCGAGGACATGGCCGAATGGCAGAGCAGACCCCTCGTCACCGCATATCCGGTCGTCTTCCATCGACGCCATCCACGTGAAGATCCACGACAGCGCGGTCACCAACCGGCCGATCTACGTGGCCCTGGACGTCACCACCGAGGGCCGCGGGAGATCCTAAGCCTCGTTCGACAAACGCCTGCCCGACACCGAGCCCAAGCTTCGCGAGCTGTTCGCGAAACTCCAGGCCAAGCACGGAACGGTGCTGGCCGTCGTCGACCAGCCAGCCTCGATCGGAGCCCTGCCGCTGGCGGTCGCGAGGGACATGGGCTGCCCGGTCGCCTACCTGCCCAGGCTGACGATGCGGCGGATCGCCGACCTCTACCCGGGCGAGGCCAAGACCGACGCGAGGGACGCATTCATCATCGCCGACGCCGCCCGCGCGATGCCCCACACGCTGCGAGCGGTCGACGGCGAGGACGAGACGATCGCCGAGCTGGAGATGATCGCGGGCTTCGACGACGACCTGGCCGGCGAGGCAACCAGGGTCGCCAACCGGCTCCACGGCCTGCTCACTCAGATCCACCCGTCGCTGGAGCGGGTCCTGAGACCGCGGTTGCAGCATCCGGCCGTCCTCACGCTGCTGGAACGGTTCGGGTCACCAACCCAGATCCGCAAGGCCGGCCGACGTCGCCTGGTCACCCTTCTGCGGCCCAAGGCCCCGAGGATGGCCGAGCGCCTGGTCGAGGAGATCTTCGCGGCTCTGGACGAACAGACCGTCGCTGTCCCCGGCACCGAGGCAGCCGCAATGATCGTCCCGAGCCTCGCGGCTCGCTGACCGCCGTCCTTGACCAGCGCAAGCTGCTGGCCGGGCGGATCGAGGAACTGCTGGAGGACCACCCTCTTTCCAAGGTCCTGACGTCGATGCCAGGAGTCGGCGTCAGGACCGGAGCCCGCATCCTGATCGAGGTCGCGACGGCAGCACCTTCCCCACCGCAGGCCACTTCACCGCCTATGCCGGACTCGCCCCCGCGACCCGCAGTTCCGGGTCATCGATTCGCGGTGAACAGCCATCCAGGAGAGGAAACAAACAGCTCAAGCAAGCCTTCTTCCTCTCCGCGTTCGCCGCCCTGGGCGCCCCGGCCTCCCGGGCCTATTACGACAAGAAGATCACCCAGGGCAAGCACCACACCCAAGCCCTGCTCTGCATCGCCCGAAGACGGGCCGATGCCCTCTTCGCCATGCTCCGCGACGGCACCATCTATGAACCTCAGACGTCAGCCGCACTCACCCGACCTGCGGCTCTGCAAGGAGGACGACTCGATCAGCCTCGGCGTCGAAGCCGAGCACCGGATGACCGTAGCCGCCCTCCGGATCCATCAGCACCGGCTTGCCCAACCACCGCCCGATCTCCCGAAGGAAGCAGCAGAACACATCAAGTCGCTCCTGCCCCTGCAACTCCAGCACGTCAACGTCGAAGTCGACTTCATCGTCGGCACAGAAACGGAAGATGACCAGGACATCGGCAGTGGGCCAGACCCGCAGATTCGGGCACTCGGCGTCAGCCGGACGCGACAGCACGACCTCCGCCCGAGGCACCGGAAGCACCG
This sequence comes from Streptomyces sp. NPDC004542, assembly GCF_040610035.1. Lineage (NCBI taxonomy): Bacteria > Bacillati > Actinomycetota > Actinomycetes > Kitasatosporales > Streptomycetaceae > Streptomyces > Streptomyces sp. NPDC004542. The sequence continues at coordinate 2,015 of NZ_JBEXLP010000173.1, read as the reverse complement.
TCTCACCTTCGGAGTACTCGCACTGCCAGCCCCTTTCCGCGATGAGATCGAGGACAGCCTGCCAGTCCTCCACCGAGGCAGCAGGGACACGCACGTCCGGCAGCGACCCCACCAGATCCGGAGCGAAGAAGCACTTGACGTCATCCCACAGCAGATCAGCCACCCCGCCATGCTGCCCGGCACCCCGACCCAACGCACCCCCGTTTCCCCTCGACCAATGACATAGGGGTACCCCCGGGCCGCCGAACGCCGGCGTTGTTCCCAGTCCGTGGCGTCCGCGCCCCGCGTCTGCGCGATGGCCGATACCACCGCGAGGGACGGCGACCGCTCCCCCGACGCCGCCGGTGACAGTGTGGCCGTCAAGCTGCACCAGCGATGCTGGCCTGCGGTTTTCAGTCAATCCCCCGGGAGCTCGAGGGCCAGGGAGATTTGTTGCACGCCATGGAACGAGGGTGCGCAACAACGCACCGCCCCGGAAACCTGGAATCCGGCCCGCGCCGGACAGCTTCACGGGGACGGCGCAGGCCATCGGACCATGTGCCACGTCCGGCCCCCGGCGCCTGCACCGACTCGGGCGTCCGGCCGACTTCCACCGGAGGCAAACATGTCGTTGATCTCCCGCGCCGCAGTACTCACCGGCGCGGCCCTGCTCGGTGGCGTTCTGATCGCTGCCGCCCCGGCCGCCACCGCCGCCCCAACCGTGGCCCCGGCCGCTCACGCAGTCCCAGCCGTGGCTCCGGCGGGAGCCGCATCCGCACACGCGACCAGTGCAGAGACGGCCCGGTCCTCGGTCCTGCCGGCTGCGGTCCACCCCTGCGGTTACGTCCAACTCGTCGGCTACAGCTGTGACTACTACTACGGGTACGAAACCATCAGAGAGTGGAGCTCCAACACCGCTGCCGTCAAGGAACTCCAGGACATCATCAACGTCCACACGGACTACCCCACCTGGCTGACCGTCGATGGCAGCTTCGGCCCGAACACCCTCGCCGCGGTGACATGGCTTCAGAGCCACCACCACATCGCCGGCGGTGCGGACGGCATCGTCGGCCCGAACACCTGGATGTATCTGCGTACCTGACCGGCCGCTGAGCGGTTACACCGGTTGACGCCCCCAGCCGCCTCCCCTCCCCTATCCCCCTCCGCGCCCCAGGGCGCGCCTCTCGAAGGGACCGCCTGTGGACTGTCCGGCATGCCCGCGCACCTCCGAACCGCCCGCGACCGGCGCACCGGAAGCCGGTGCCGCTCGGGGAGTCCTGCGCTACCGCGGGTTCGTTCTCGGGGAGGGGGAACCGTGCGGGCATCTGGAACCGCCCGCGGACGCGGTCTGCCTGATGGTGCTCTTCCGGGGGAGAGTGACGCTGGGCAGCGTACCCGGCGGTCCTGTCCACCCGGCCTCGTACGACGCCGCGGTCTGCGGGCTGCGCACCCGCGCCCTGCTCAGCCGGCACGGCCCCCCGCTGGCCGGAGTCGACATCGCGCTCGCTCCGTGGGCGGCCTACCGGCTCTTCGGCGTACCCATGAGCAACCTGAGCGAGCGCGTCACGGATGCGCACGAGCTGCTCAACGAGTCGCCGCAGGGAGTGGGGGACCTGGCGCTCGCCTTGGCCTCCCTGCCCCGCTGGCGCGACCGGTTCGCCCTGCTCGACCGGTGGATCAGCCGGTTGATGACCCTCGGTCCCCGCCCCGCCCCGCCCATCACCCAGGCCTGGCAGCGGCTGACCAGCGGTCCGATGCGGCTGCCGGTCGCGGAGTTGGCCCGGGATGTCGGCTGGAGCCAGAGCCAGTTGGAACGCCGCTTCGTGCAGCAGATCGGGGTGACGCCCAAGACGGCCGCCCGCATCGTACGGCTGCGGCGCAGCCTGGGCCTTCTGTCGCACGGCCGTCCGGCCGCAGAGGTGGCCGTGCTCGCGGGCTACTGGGCCTTGTCCCCGAGGAGTGGACACCTGTTCGTGTTGCTATGCGGCGAGTGTCAGGGTAGCTGACTGCTGTTCGTAGGCGATCGGTGCCTGCTG
>NZ_JBEXLP010000172.1:0-5959 GCF_040610035.1 Streptomyces sp. NPDC004542 | reverse complement strand
ACCGTCCGCCTGCTCGAAGCCATCCGCAGCACCGGCCTGTCCTGCCGCTTCTACCAGGCCTCCAGCTCCGAGATGTTCGGCGCCGCACCCCCGCCTCAGCACGAGAACACCCCCTTCCACCCCCGCTCCCCCTACGGCGTCGCCAAGGTCTACGCCTACTGGGCCACCCGCAACTACCGCGAGGCCTACGGCATGTACGCCGTCAACGGCATCCTCTTCCACCACGAGTCCCCTCGCCGCGGCCCCACCTTCGTCACCCGCAAGATCGCCACCGCCGCCGCCCGCATCAAAGCCGGCCTCCAGGACACCGTCCACCTCGGCAACCTCGACGCCCGCCGCGACTGGGGATACGCCGCCGAATACGTCCACGCCATGTGGCTCATGCTCCAGCAGGACCGACCCGACGACTACGTCATCGCCACCGGCACCAGCCACAGCGTCCGCGACTTCGCCGAACACTGCTTCGCACACGTCGGCCTCGACTACCGCGACCACATCCGCTTCGACGAACGCCAGCTCCGCCCTTTTGAGGTGCACCATGTCGTCGGGGACGCCGCCAAGGCACAGCGCGTCCTCGGCTGGAAGCCCGCCACCCACGCCCCCGAACTGGCCCGCCTCATGGTCGACGCCGAACTCGCGAGCCTGAACGCCGTGCCGGGCGGCGCCCTAGGGACGGCGGCCGGTTCTCCCGTCCCGGGCTGACGCGGCGCATACGGCGCCGGCTCAGGCGGCGGTCCGCAGCGCGTCGGGCACGACGGCCCGGGGACGCGCCAGTCGCCGGTGCGCGATCAGCATGGACGGCACCAGGACGAGCAGGGTCTGGGTGACGACGGTCGACCACAGCGGCCCGGACAGGCCGAGCCGGCGCACGGACCAGACCGACGCCGCCACGTTGGCCACGGTCATGACCGCGCCGACGGCGAGCTGCGGTCTCAGCTCCCCGGCGCCGTTGAGGAACGCGGCGATCGCGGTGGTCGCGCACATGATGACGACATAGCCCCCCAGTGCCATCAGCAGACCGAAGGGCACAGCGGCCGCGTCGTCACCGGCCCACACCCGCAGCAGCCACGGGGTGATCGGGACGAGGACACTCGCCGCCACCGCACCGGCGGCCGTCGACAGCCCCACCGACCGCAGGTACGCGCTGCGCACCCATGCCTGGTCGCCGCGTGCCCAGGCCTCCCGGTAGCTCGCCCACAGCGGTGTGAGGAACGCTCCGGCGACCGTGGGCACCAGGGCGTAGACGGTGAACGGCAGCACCAACGCGGAGACCCGGTCCGCACCGAGGTAGTGCCCGACGACCAGGGAGTCCGACTTGAGGGACACGATCCCCATCGCCGTCAGCAGGAAGAGCTGCGCGCCCTCGCGGCCGAGCCGGCCGCACGTCGCCCGGTCCACATGGCACAGCCGGGGCCGGGCACCGCGCACCGACCGGGCCAGCAGGAGCGTCAGGGCGGCTCCGGAGAGCAGCGGCGTCAGCAGGTACACGGCCGTGAACCAGCGCAGGTCCGGCGCCAGGCCCGCCACGGCCAGCAGGCCCGCCGCCTGCGCCAGGACGCCGACCGAGGTGCAGAGCGCCGTCACATGGCCACGCTCAAGGGCGTAGTACACCCGGCCCGCGACCGTCAGGGGCAGGCTGAGGGCGGCCACCGCTCCCACCGCGAGGACCAGTTGGCCGACGACGTCGGCGGGCACCCCCTCCGCCCCCAGGAGGTCGCTCCAGTCGACGGTGAACGCGAGCAGGCCGAAGAGGGCGAGCAGCAGCAGCACGGCCGTGCCGGTCAGCAGGACGAGGGCCGTGGTCACCACGCGGCGGGTCGAGGCCGGATCACCGGATCCCCGCGCTTCGGACACCTGTCCCATCACCGCCAGTCCGACCCCGAAGTCGAGTACGGACAGCATGGTGAAGGTGCTGGTGAGGTTCAGCCAGAGCCCGAACTGCTCCGCTTCGAGGCACCGGCCGACAACGGGCAGCGTCAGCAGGCTGACGAGGAGGGAGATGCCCCGTGCGCCCACCGTCGTGGCACCGACGGCGAGGATTCTCCGCCAGCGACCGGGCATCTGGTTCACGGCACATCCCGAGGTAGGGCGGTCAGGACGCGGCAGCCACGGTGACGGCCGCCTTCTTCAGTGTCGGCACCCGAACGCCGTGTCGTCACCTTCCGCGCACCGTGTCGCACATACAGTGACCGGACGTCGCAGCCCCCGCGCCGGGAGGAATCACGTCAGATGCGCGTCCTGTTCTCTCCGGACGTATTCGTCACGCAGCGGTTCGGCGGCGTCAGCCGGTACTTCGCGGAACTCCACACCGAACTCGTCGGACTGGGTGTCGACGCACGCCTCTTCTCCGGTCTGCACGACAACGCCCATGTCCGCGGCGGCGGAACGGCACTGGGCAGGCTCCCGGTGCGGCCACGGCTGTTCCTGAGCAGCCGGACGTTCCGGTTCTACGCCGCCGCCCAGCGCGCCGCGCACATCCTGCACCCCACGTACTACTCCGCCGAGCCGTTCGGCCGGCGGCCGCACGTCTGCACGTTCTACGACCTGATCCATCACCGGTACCCCGATCAGTTCCCGAACGACACGACGGCCGAACGCCAGCGCCTCTGGGCCCGGCGAGCCGACCGGATCATCGCGATCTCCCACGCGACGGCACGGGATCTGGTGTCCCTGCTCGGTGTGCCGGACGAGAAGATCTCCGTCATCCATCTCGGCGTACGCCGTCCGCGGCACCGGACCCGACGGCAGCCGGAAGCCTACGTGTTGTACGTCGGCAACCGCGGCGGTTACAAGAACTGGCGGATCGTCGTGGAGGCGCTGCAGGATCCGGGACTGAAGGATCTGCGACTGGTGTGCTCCGGCGGCGGACCGGTGACCGGGGAGGAACACGCCCTTCTGGAACGCTGTCGCATGGCGGCCCGCGTCACGTTCGTCACCGCGGACGACGTCACCCTTTCCCGCTGCTACCGCGAAGCCCTGGGCCTCGTCTACCCGTCGCTCCACGAGGGTTTCGGACTTCCGCCGCTGGAGGCCATGGCGCAAGGGGTTCCGGTGGTGGCCGCGCGGGCCGCCGCCGTCGAGGAGGTCGTGGGTGATGCCGCCCTGCTCTTCGACCCCCGTGACGTCGACGACCTGGTGCACACGCTGCGCCGGCTGCTCGATGCCTCCGTCCGGCAGGAGTTGGAAGGCCGCGGCCCGGAACGCGCGCGCATGTTCTCCTGGGAGAGCACCGCCCGGCAGACGGCCGACGTCTACCGCTCGCTTCTTGGCTGAGTTCCCCATCACAGACAGCGTGAGCGCGTCATTTAGTCTTTCTCTGAGGAGCGGTCCACGATGCCGGTCAAGAACTACCGGACACTCCACGGAATTCGCGGGGTCGCGGCCCTGTGCATCGTCGCCCTGCACTCCCCGCGGCTGTTTGGACCGATGCCGGGATTCCTGGGTATGGCTGTCGATCTCTTCTTCGTACTGAGCGGCTTTGTGCTTGCTCACGCATACGAGGATCGTTTCCGTCAGGGGATGACTCCGCTGACTTTCCTGCGCCAACGCTGGGTGCGGCTCTATCCGCTCTACGCCGCGGGACTTCTCCTGGGGATCACCCACCAGGCGATGTGCATTCTCTATGATTCACCCAGGTCGATCGGGACCTGGAGTGACCTGTTCATCGCTCTTCCGTTCAATGTGTTCATGCTGCCCGCGCCACTGTCGCACACCTTTCCCTTCAATGGTCCGATGTGGTCGATCTTCTTCGAACTCCTGGCGAATCTGCTGTGGGCGGTTTTCTGGCGCAGGCTTCGGTCCACCAGAGTCCTTGCCGGTACGGTTCTGGTGTGCGGCGGACTCTATTCATGGGCGTTGCTGTACTGGGAAACTCCCGCGTTGGGTCTGGCGTGGGTCAACTTTCCCGGAGGACTCACTCGCGTGGGTTACTCCTTCGCCGCCGGCCTGTTGATCTACCGCCTGCGGGACAAGCTGCGCACGCCCCGGGTTCCGCCGCTGGTGCTGACGGGTGTACTGCTGGCCATGGCGTTCTTCAGGCCCGGTCTGATCGGGCAGCTCCTGTCCGTACTGCTGGTGTTCCCGCTTGTGGTCATGCTCGGCGCGAGGAGCGAGCCACGATCCGGCGCCCGGGGCGCCCATGAGTCACTGGGCAAGGCGTCCTACTGCGTGTACGTGCTGCACCGCCCGCTGGCAGCCCTTCTCTATGCCGTTGTCCTCCGGCTCTCCGGGCAGCGGCTGGAGTCCTTCGCGCCATGGGGCGGACTCGTTTTCACGGCGGCGCTGGTGGCGGGGGGCCTTGTCCTGACGGACAGGTTCGAGACGCCGGCCCGGCGGTGGCTGACGCGCCGCCTGGCGGGAAAGGGCGGGGAACCACCGGCTGCTCCGATCCGCGTCGGCCCGCCACGAAGGCGGGCGGAAGAGGATCGCCCCACGTCCGTGGAGTCTCGGGCGTCGCAACGCTCGCGTGAGACATGAGCAGGGCGTGCGTTTTTCGATCCCGTGCCCGCTCAAGCCGTCACGCTTTTCTGCGGCCGGATGTGTGAATGGCGCACTCGCACAGGGGCGCCTGGGCCGTTGAATCCGTCACCGCAATAGCATCCCGGCATGACAGAAACGCCGATCCGCCCCTCGATCGGGGAACTCCAGGAACGCGCACACGGCGAAGGGCACGATTACGCGAAAGGCTCCCCGCACATCCGGCATCACAGCGTCCGCGAGCGCGTGATCTCGGCTGTGCACACACTCGTGGGCGAGATCGTCGACCGCGGTGGTCAGTGCCGGCTCCTGGAGGTCGGCGCCGGGCATGGCACCTTCACCGACCACATGGTGGCGGCCGGGGCGCGGGTCGAGGTGACGGAGATGAGCGGCCCCAGCGCCGCCGTCCTCCGGCACCGTTTCCGCGGCTCCCCGCACGTCACCGTCACCCATGACCCCGAGGGAAGCGAGATCTTCCGCTCCGGGCCGGTCGATGCCGTGGTCTGCATCTCCGTACTGCACCACATCCCGGACTACCTGAGCGCCGTGAACCATCTCGTCGGGCGTATCGCTCCCGGCGGCGCGTTTCTCAGCATGCAGGACCCCCTGTGGTATCCGCGCCGTTCGGGACTGTCCATGAACGCGGACCGCGGAGCCTATCTCCTGTGGCGGCTCGGTCAGGGGCAGTGGGGCCGCGGTCTGGCCACCAGGGTGCGCCGGCTGCGCGGCCGCTACGACGAGTCGAACGAGGCGGACATGTCGGAGTACCACGTCGTCCGTCAGGGAGTGGACGAGGTGGCCCTCCAGAAGATCCTGGCACCGGCCTTCCAGGAGGTGAGGCTGCAGCGCTACTGGTCGACGCAGTCGGGAGTGCTCCAGTCACTGGGGGAACGCTTCGGTCCGCCCAACACGTTCGGGCTCCTCGCGCGCAACCGCCGCTGAACCGACGCCTTCCACTCAGGGTCCGACAGAAGAGCGGACACATCCCCACAATAACGGCGAATTATAGTGTACTTCCCTACGCTGGGGCGTCCAGAGGTCTGAACAGGGAGTGTGTGGTGCCAGTCAAGAAGGCGTTCATCACCGGTATCACCGGCCAGGACGGGTCCTATCTCACCGAGTTGCTGCTGCAGAAGGGGTACGAGGTCCACGGTCTGGTCCGGCGGGCGTCGACTTTCAACACGCGGCGGATCGACCACCTCTACCAGGACCCGCACACCCCCGGGGTGCGGCTGTTCCTGCATTACGGCGATCTGACCGACGGCACCCGGCTGGTGCGCCTGCTCCAGGAGGTACGGCCCGACGAGGTCTACCACCTGGCCGCCCAGTCCCACGTACGCGTCTCCTTCGACGAGCCGGAGTTCACCGGCAACACCACCGGCCTGGGCACCGTCCGCCTGCTCGAAGCCATCCGCAGCACCGGCCTGTCCTGCCGCTTCTACCAGGCCTCCAGCTCCGAGATGTTCGGCGCCGCACCCCCGCC